>NZ_JALCYU010000017.1:0-119324 GCF_023507765.1 Chromobacterium sp. IRSSSOUMB001 | reverse complement strand
CGCACTGAAGCTGATTGCCGCCAAGGGCAAGATGCAGGTGCAGGCGCAGAGCGACAGCATTGAGGTGACCGCGGACAAGGATGTGACGGTGACGTCCTGCAAGGAAAGAATCACCGTGGCCGCCAAACAGGAGATCCTGCTCAACGTCAGCGGCGGCGCTTACATCCGCATCGCCGGCGGCAATATCGAACTGCATTGCCCGGGCAAGGTGTCGGTGAAAGGCGCCAGCCACCAGATGAGCGGGCCGGCGCAAATGACGGTCACGCATCCGGATTACCCACAAAGCATTCCCAGGATGCCGCTGTCGCTGCGTCTGGATCAATCGCCGCAAGGCGGCAACAGCAGCTGGACCGGCATGCCCTATACCCTGCATGCCGACGGCGGCGAGGTGGAGCGCGGCATCATTGACGAAAGCGGCCACCTGGCGGTCAAACATGCGGTCACCACGCAAAAATACACGGTGGAGCTGGCCAACGGCGTCAAGTTCGATATCCCGGTGGCCAATGAACTGAGCAAGCCGGACAAGGGCGCGCTGGCCAATGCCGGCTTCCATAAAGTGGTGGCCGGCGGCGCGCCGCCGGACGGCCGCGTGGAGCCGGACGAGCATGCGCGCGCGCGCTACCACCGTTTGCTTAATGGCGAGGCCGACGCTTCGCCGGCAGGAGAATAATAATGAGCGCGAACACGATAGTCTCCCCGATCTGCGTCAAAGAACCGCTGCGGGCCAATTTGACCCTGCCCTGGTTTTTGCAGACCAGCGAATACGCGCCGCATGAGGGCAGCTTCCAGCCCCTGGTCAACGGCGAGGCGGCGTTTGCCGCGGTGCATTACGCCATCGCCAAGGCCAAGAAAAACGTCAGCATCATCTGCTGGGGCTTCCAGCCGTCCATGTACTTCGTCCGCAAGGGCGCGGACATGGTGAAGTACGCGGACATCGCGGAAGCCGTGCCGGCGCAGATAGGCAAGTTGCTGGAGCACAAGGCCAAGCAGGGCGTGCAGGTGCGGGTGCTGTGTTTCGCCTCCAAGCCGGCCGGCCTGTACGTCAACAGCACCGGCGCCACGGTGGATGAGTCGCAAACGCCGGGGCGTTGGAGTGTGGGCATCAAGGACAAGCCGGCTTATGAAACCCCGGAGCAGTATAAATACGATTCGCAGTGGTATTCCTGGTATGACGAGGATCAGCCGGCGGCCGGCGCCACGGACAAGAAAGTGCGGGACCAGTTTCACAAGGATATTCCCAGCAAATACCTGCATTTCCGCAGCCGCGGCTTTGGTCCGTATACCCGTACCCATATCGCGACGCAGGATTACGACGACAAGGGCTTGAAGAAAAGAACCAAGACCGCCTTATCGATAGGTCCCAGCCATCACCAGAAAATGGTGCTGGTGGATTACGACGACGCGCAAGCCCATGTCGGCTTCGTCATGGGCCACAATATGTTGGACGAGTACTGGGACACCAATGCCCACAGCGCCAAGCCCAAAGCGCCCAATCTGGGCCGCAACGGTACGGTGGGGCCGCGCGAGGATTTCTCCAGCCTGATTACCGGGCCGGCGGTGGGCGATCTGTTCCACAATTTCCGCCGCGCCTGGCGCGACGAGACCAAGGAAAACCTGCCGCTGCCCGGCTGCGGTTTCGGCGGCTATGCGCCGCGGGTGGACGGACAGGCCAATAAGGCCGCCATGGTGCAGCTGCTGCGCACCCAGCCGGAATACAAGAAACAGGACATCAAGAAGCTGTATCTGAAGGCGGTCAACAACGTCACCTCCTACATCTTCATCGAAAACCAGTACTTCCGCTGGCCGCCGCTGGCGGAAAAGATCAAGGACGCGGCCAAGGCGCAGAAGCAGGCTGGTCGTCCTTACCCGATCTACCTGTTCGTGATCACCAATACCAGCGACGCCGGCGTGGGCGCCGGCACGGTCAACACCTACCGGATGCTGGACAGCCTGGGGCGCGCCGACACGATTCCCGGTGTGGCGCGTCTGGAAAAGGCGGATGATGTGGAGGCCCGGCTGGGCCAGGCCAAGCAGGCGGAACGGGAGGCCAAAGTGGTGAGCGCCTTGAACGTCATGGCGCCGGCAAAGCTCAAAAGCAAGATCAAGGAAGCGGAGGCAGACGCCACGGCTTATCGCGAGCGGATGGAAAAGGAGTACGAGGCCGCCCAAAAGCCGGACGCCCCCATTGCCGCGGTTGAGCAGCCTGGCCTGAAAACCCATATTTGCTCCATCGTGGCGCCGGACTCCCCGCCGAAGGCATGGGTAGAAACTTACATCCACGCCAAGCTGATGATCATCAACGACGCTTTTCTGACGCTGGGCTCGGCCAATATCAATACCCGAAGCATGCAGGTGGACAGTGAATTGAACATTGCTTTGGACCGGCCGGAAATCTCCAAGCCGCTGCGCCAGGAGTTGTGGGGGAGGCATACTAATAGTTGGTCTGGGGCAAATCCGGATAGGATGGACAGGGAGGCACCAGCAAAGCAAGCTTTTAAAAAATGGCGAGATATTTTGAATGAAAACAAGGCTGCCTTTAGCAACTCTTTGCCCCCAGTCGCGCCTCTTTGCGAGTTTTTGCGTACAGACCCCGCCCGGAGCAATAGTGATTAAGCCCGCATTTCTGACCCTGATTCTGACCCTGAGCCTGGCCGCCTGCGGCGGCGGCGCCAAGGAGCGTTCCGTGCCTGATTTGAAAGAAGTCGAAGCCAAGCTGGCTTTCAACTGCGCGTATGAGAAAGACCATCTGCCGGCCTTGACCCCGGAGGCGGAGCAGTTATACCGCTACGCCCGCTGGTTGCAGAAGAACCAGATCGAGAAGGAAGACCCGTTGCGCTTCCCGGAGATGGAGCGTTATTACCGCATTGCCACCGCTCACGGCCATTACAAGGCCAATCTGGAGCTGCGCGACATGATAGGGCGGGGCACGGCGCGCAGCGACGATCCGGTCAAGGAAACGCTGGACCTGACTCAGGAGCTGATAGACCGCGGCATTCCAGGCGGCTACTACGATATGGGGCGCTATCTGAAGGCCGGTTACGGCGTGAAACAGGACGAGGAGCTGGCCAACCGCTACTACCGCAAGGCGGCGGACCTGGGCAGCCCGGAGGCGCAGTATCTGGTGGGAGACAAGCTGACGGGTTTGACGAACGCGCAACCAGGACCGTTTGCTATTGGCAATCAGATGAAGAAGTGTGCGGCGGAACAGGGGCATGGAAAAGCTGCACTTGAATATGGTACGCAGTTACGTCTTGAAAAAAAATTGTCTGAAGCAGTTAAATACCTGCAGCTTGGTACTAAAGGGGGAGATGAGACGGCGGCTTTAAATCTGGAAGATGGTTTCAGTTCAAACAAAGACCCGAGTTTGAAATGGAAGGATCTGGGCTTAGGGCAGGATGATGAGCGTAGTCGTCGTTACAAAATCATTAGCGATGTTCTAAGCGACTACTCCTACGCTCACCCCAAGGTGCCGGAACTGGACGAGATCGTGCCGCTGCCGCCGGCCCCGCTGCCGGCCTGGGACGGCAAGCTGAAGTGGCTGGAAGCGTTCAAGGCCAATGTGGCGCCGGAAAAACCGTCGGAAGCCCTGATGAGCCAAATGGCCGCAGCCAAAGGCCTGGATGCCAAGACCGGACGGCCGCTGAACGGCAAGCATGGTTAAAACGCTGTACGCCTTGTCGCTGTTGGGGGCTCTGGCCGCCTGCGGCGCCAAGGAACGCGCAGTGCCGGACTTGAAAGCAGTCGAGGCCAGGCTGGCCTTCAACTGCGTATATGAGAAAGACCATTTGCCGGCATTGAACCCGGAAGCGGAACAGCTATACCGCTACGCCCGCTGGTTGCAGAAGAACCAGATCGAGAAGGAAGACCCGCTGCGTTTCCCGGAGATGGAGCGTTATTACCGCATCGCCACGGCTCACGGCCATTACAAGGCCAATCTGGAGCTGCGCGACATGATAGGGCGGGGCACGGCGCGCAGTGAGGACCCGGTCAAGGAAACGCTGGACCTGACTCAGGAGCTGATAGACCGCGGCATTCCAGGCGGCTACTACGATATGGGGCGTTATCTGAAGGCCGGCTACGGCGTGAAGCAGGATGAGGAACTGGCTAACCGTTATTACCGCAAGGCGGCGGACCTGGGTAACCCGGACGCGCAGTATCTGGTGGGAGACAAGCTGACGGGGCTGACGATATCGCAGCCTGTACCGTTTGCTATTGGGACCCAAATGCTCAAGTGTGCAGGAGGGCAGGGGCATGCGATTGCTGCGAAGGAGTATGCAGTTCAAATGCAGGGTGAAACTAATTCTGAAGCAGTAAAATTTTTCCAGTTGGCTATCAGATCGGGAGATGCAACTTCTGCGTTGAATTTGGGAAATGCTTTTGGTCCCATCACTGAAGAGAATAAACAGTGGGATGATCTGGGGCTAAAACAGGACGATGAACGTCGGCGACGTTATCTAAACATTATGGGTGTGTTAAGCGACTACTCCTACGCCCACCCCAAAGTGCCGGAGCTGGACGAGATCGTGCCGCTGCCGCCGGCTCCGCTGCCGGCTTGGGACGGCAAGCTGAAGTGGCTGGAAGCGTTCAAGGCCAATGTGCCGCCGGAAAAGCCATCGGAAGCCTTGATGAGCCAGTTGGCCGCGGCCAAGGGTCTGGATGCCAAGACCGGGCGGCCGCTGAACGGCAAGCATGGTTAAAATGCTGTACGCCTTGTCGCTGTTGGGGGCTCTGGCCGCCTGCAGCGGCGCCAAGGAGCGTTCCGTGCCTGATTTGAAAGAAGTCGAAGCCAAGCTGGCCTTCAACTGCGCGTATGAGAAAGACCACCTGCCGGCATTGAACCCGGAGGCGGAGCAGTTATACCGCTACGCCCGCTGGTTGCAGAAGAACCAGATCGAGAAGGAAGACCCGCTGCGTTTCCCGGAGATGGAGCGTTATTACCGCATTGCCACCGCTCACGGCCATTACAAGGCCAACCTGGAGCTGCGCGACATGATAGGGCGGGGCACGGCGCGCAGTGAGGACCCGGTCAAGGAAACGCTGGACCTGACCCAGGAGCTGATAGACCGCGGCATTCCCGGCGGCTACTACGATATGGGACGCTATCTGAAGGCCGGCTACGGTGTGAAGCAGGATGAGGAACTGGCCAACCGTTACTACCGCAAGGCGGCGGACTTGGGCAGCCCGGATGCGCAGTATTTGGTGGGAGATAAGTTGACAGGGCTGACGATATCGCAGCCTGGGCCGTTTGCTGTAGGGACCCAAATGCTCAAGTGTGCTGGAGAGCAGGGGCATGGGAAGGCTGCTTCGGATTACGCATATCAACAACGCTTTGAAAAAAACGTTATTGAAGCCGTCAAATTTTTCCAACTGGCAACTAAAAGCGGAAATGAAGCAGCTGCTTTTAAGCTAGAAAAAGGCTTTGGTGCAATCACAGATGCTAACAAGCAATGGAATGACTTGGGCCTGAAGCAGGATGATGAGCGTAGCCGCCGCTACAAAATCATTAGCGATGTTCTCAGCGATTACTCCTACGCCCATCCCAAGGTGCCGGAACTGGACGAGATCGTACCGCTGCCGCCGGCCGCGCTGCCTGCCTGGGACGGCAAGCTGAAGTGGCTGGAGGCGTTCAAGGCCAATGTGGCGCCGGAAAAACCGTCGGAAGCCCTGATGAGCCAACTGGCCGCGGCCAAGGGCCTGGACCCTAAGACCGGGCGGCCGCTAGGCGGGCGACGCGATTGACGCCGGTTTTGCAGCGGGTCGCAGCCCGTTCGCGCTGAACTGACACCCGTCACCCCCGCCGAACCCTTGAGTTCGAGAGGAATCAGACTCTATGTGCCGGTTGTCTGGCCGGCGCGCATCCCTTCCCATTCCCCTCCTGGAGATTCTTCATGACGCCCATCCTGTTCAACACCTATCGCTCGGTCCAAGGCTTCAACAAACGCGTCCGTTTCCTGATCCTGCATTACACCGCGCTGGACTTCGCCGGTTCCATCAAGGCGCTGACCGGCTCCGGCCAGGTGAGCGCGCATTATCTGGCGCCGGACCCCAGCGACCCCAGCTATCAGCAGGCCGGCTTCAAGCAGATGAATCTGTTCAATCTGGTGGACGAGAACGACCGCGCTTGGCATGCCGGCGCCAGTTCCTGGGATGGCCGCAGCAATCTGAACGATTCGTCCATCGGCGTGGAAATCGTCAATCTGGCGCGGGAGGACAAGGGCGGCATGGTGTTTCCGCCTTATCACCCGCAGCAGGTGGAGGCGGTGACGGAATTGGCGCGGAACATTCTGGCGCGCTATCCGGACATCAGCCCGGTGAACGTGCTGGGCCATTCCGACGTCGCCGTGGGCCGCAAGAGCGATCCGGGCCCGATGTTCCCGTGGCTGGAGCTGCATCAGGCCGGGGTGGGCGCGTGGCCGGAGGCGGAGACGCAGCGTAAATACACAGAGCAGTTCCAGCAGCAGGGCTTGCCCGGCCGGGAGAAGATGCTGGCGGCGTTCAAGCATTACGGCTACGAGGTGGCGGCGGCGGGCGGCGACGCCGGCTTTACCACCCTGGTGCGCGCCTTCCAGATGCATTTCCGCGCCAGCGATTACCGCGGCGCGCTGGACGTGGAGACCGCAGCCATTCTGTTTGCCTTGCTGGAGCGTTATTGGCCCAAGCGTTTGGCCCTGATCAAGCTTTGACGCTGTTTGTCCGCAACGCGAAACCCGGCCGCCTGGCCGGGTTTTTCATTGCCGCTCTCTTCGCAAAACGCCGCTGCGCGCTAAGAGCCGCTAACAAAACCGCGCAGCGTACCTGAGCCAAGGCGCGCCGACGCAGAAAACGAAGTTTCTGCGAAGCTACAGTACCAGTAGTACGACAAGGAGGCGCAACGCAGGATCAGGGGTTTTGTTAGCGGGTCTTATTTGGCGGCGGCCGGGATGAAGGAGAACTCCTTGATCACGATCTCCACTTCCTTGCCGTCCTTGGGCGGCCGTCCCTGGAACAGCCACAGATTGATGTGAGGCGGCAGCGGCTGCTGCGGCACCAGGCGCGTGGGGTCCGCCGGGGCGAAGTTCCAGCGCGCCATTTCATACAGGTCGCCGTCCTGATGGCCGTGCAGCGATTGGTAGAGCACCCGGCTGGCGTCCCAGTTGAAGCGGTGGGTGCTGTAGTCGCCGTTGAGATTCGGTTCGAAGGCGTAGGAGGTGGGCTTGGGGTCGGGCACGGCCGGGTAGACGGTGTAGTTGCCCATCGGGTTTTGCCGATTGCCCCAGCGGGCGAATTCGATGTCGATCTCATTGGTGGCGTCCGGGCCCACGTCCGGCGTCGGGTAGTTGAACAGGCCCAGCACGATATTGTCGTCGAACAGGTCCGGCCGGCCTATCAACTTGAACTGGTAGCGGCCAAAGCCCAGCCGCTGCGGCAGGTAGACCTCGACGCTGCTCCACTTGCCGCCGCGGTGGGCGATTTTGAGATGGAGCCGGCCCTGGGCGTCCACCCAGGCGTTGTTTTCGTCCCAGTCGTTGGGGCCGGGGCCGCTTTGGCTTTGATTGCGGACTTCCCAGGCGTAGCCGGAGAAATTCAGGGTCTTGGCCTGGACGGCGGCGGACAGGGTCAGGCCGGCGGCGAGGAGGGGGAGCAGGAGGCGGCGCATGGTTTGCCTTTGCTTGTGGATAAGCTTGTCATTTAAGAGCCTGTTTCCAATCTGCTGCGCTGCGGCGATACCGCGTTGAAAACGCCTTCGAAATGCTCATGTGCCATCTGTGCATTCCGCTTCCTCAGCTGTTTTCGCCTTGTCTCGCTCTTGCTCGCTAGATCGTAAACAGACTCTAAGCGCGGCGGCGGCGGCGGGTAAAGGGTGTTTTTGCCAGGCGGGGCTGTCCGTCCGGACAGGCGGCGGCGCGGACGGGGTCATGCCGGCGCGGCGGCGACGGGGTCATGTCCCGGCGGCTTGGATGTTGGCGCGGCCCCGGCCCGCGCATTCTTGTTTTTGTGAATCTATTTTTCTTTTCAATGGCTTGCGCCGTTTTGCGTCAGGCGATCCGCGCGTTGTCTTTCCTGTTTCCAAATACCGTCATGCGCTTTGTCATGGTCGGAAAATTCATTCTTGTCCCTTATGCCTATCGAGTATGTCTATTACAGTGCAATCCATATTGCATAACAAGGCGGCGCGCCGCGGCTTGTTGGCATCCATATCGATTGGGAGGTTTAGGCATGCAAAAGGAAAGCGCCTGGAAGGCGGTGTTGCTATTGGCCCGGTTCGCGTTGGCGGCGGCGTTCTTGTCGGCGGTGGCGGATCGCTTCGGCTTCTGGGGCCATATGGGCGAACTGGGGGTGTCCTGGGGAACGATGGAGAACTTCTATCGCCATGTGGCCAAGCTGTGCCCGTGGGCGCCGGCCGGCCTGATTCCGGTATTGGCCTGGGCGGTGAACGCGTTGGAGGCGGTGCTGGGCGTGACCCTGCTGCTGGGCGTTCAACTGCGCGCCTCCGCCTGGATCAGCGCGGCGTTGCTGCTGGTGTTCGCCTTGAGCATGGCCGCGTTCCAGAGCCTGAAGCTGTCGCTGAATTTCAGCGTGCTCACCTGCGCCGCCTGCGCCGCGCTGGTGTATCTGGCCAGTTCGCTGGAGCCGACGCCGGGCGCGCGCCGCGCTTGAAGTTTCCGGGCGCGGCCGGGCCGCGCCCGCTTCCTGTCCTTATCCAAATTTAGGAGTGTTGATCATGAGTAGCTTGCGTCTTGCTTATTACGAATTGTCCCCGGAACTGCTGCAGGGCTTCCGCCTGGTGAAGCAGGGCCTGGAAAAGAGCGTGTTGGGTCTGCCGCTGATCGAGTTGATCTATCTGCGCGTGTCCCAGATCAACGGTTGTTCCTTCTGCCTGAACATGCACACCAAGGCGCTGCGCGAGCGCGAGGAAAGCGACCGCCGTCTGGCGGAGCTGGCCGGCTGGCGCGTCAGCGCCCAGTTCAGCGAGCGCGAGAAGGCCGCGCTGGAATGGGCCGAGGCGCTGACCTATGTCGTGGACAGTCACGCCGACGACGCCGCCTATCTGCCGCTGAAAGCGCATTTCAGCGATCAGGAGATTTCCGATTTGACCTTCGCCATCGCGCTGATGAACGGCATGAACCGTCTCGCCGTCGGCATGCGTCAGTAAGCGCCTGAGCCAGGGCCCGCTCGCGGAGCGGGCTCGCGGACAGTCCACCCACCCGCCTGGCCGCAAGCGGCGGGCTTAACCAACGCCAGCAGACACACACCGACATGGACCACCTGATTAAAAAGCAAGCCTGGGACGCGCTGTTCAACGATCCGGAACTGGGCGCCGGCAATTTTCTGTTCAAGGCCCACGCCGCCTACGGCGGCAGCCGGGAAGACTATCTGTTCCTGGAAAAGCCTTTTATCGGCCCGCGCGGCAACGCCTATCAGTCCTTTTCCCTGGACAGCCTGTTCCATCTGGTGAGCGATCTGGCGGCCTGGTACCGCCAGCAGGGCATCCAGGCGGGGCGGCATGTCTGCTTGTTCCTGGGCGACGGCATTCCGTCCTTCCTGCACTTCCTGGCGCTGGGCAGCCTGGGCTGCGTGCCGGTGCTGATCAACGGCCATCTGCGCGCCGACATCGCGGCGCTGTACGCGCAGCGCAACCGCTTCGACGTGTTCGTCTACGACAAGGAAACCGACGCGCGCTGGGACCTGGCCGGCGCGCTGCGCGGCCTCACCGCGCTGGACGCGGGCTTCAACGCCGGCGCGGCGGTGGCGCTGGCGCCGTTGCCGGCCTCCGGCTGGCCGGCGGCGGTGAAGGACGAGGACATCGTGATGGTGTGCCACAGCTCCGGCACTACCGGCATTCCCAAGGCGGTGCTGTTCGGCCACGCGCAGTTCTTCAACGGCAAGCGCGAGCGCCTGCGCGGCTTCGTCGAGCAAGACGAGGACAAGCTGGCCACGGCGATGCCGCCCACCCACGCGGCCGGCATCAGCTATTTGATGACGGCCACCATGCTGCAATTGCCGGCGCTGGCGCTGGCGACGCAAACCGGTCAGGTGGCGGCTAATCTGATCGCCAGTTTCCAGCCCACCATCGTTACCGCGTTTTCCCAGACTTACGCCTCTTTCGCGGAGCTTAACCTGCCGGACGGCTATTTCGATTCGGTGCGCCGCTATTACAACACCGGCGACACCGCGCACGAGGCGCATATCCGCCAACTGCTGCGCCTGGCGCCGAGCGGCCGCTTCACCGATATGTTCGGCGCGTCCGAGCTGGGCATGTCGCAGTTCTTCAAGGTGTCCACGCCGGAGCAGGTGGCCAGCAAGCGCACGGTGGGCGCGGCCGCGTCCTACGCGCGCTGCGACGTGCTCACTCCGCAGGGCGAGCTGCTGCCGGACGGCCAGCCGGGCTATATCGGCGTGCGTTCGCCCACGGTGACGCCGGGCTATTACGGCCAGCCGCACTTGACCGCGCTGACCACGCTGAACGGCTACTGGCTGACCGGCGACATCGGCCTGCGCCTGGACAACGGCGAGTTCGTGCACCTGGACCGCATTGTGGACGCGGTGCCGACGCCGCTGGGCGTGCCGGCCTACACCCTGCTGCTGGAAGAACATTTGCTGAGCCATGCGGATTTGTTCGACGTCAGCGTGATCGGCGTCTCGCGCGGGCCGACGCGTGAAGAGGCGGTGCTGGTGCTGGCGCGCGGCAAGGCCGGCGCGGCGCTGGACGCGGACGAGGTGCTGCGCCAGGCGCTGGACTGCTTCCCGTTCAAAGGCCGCGGCGCGCTGCCGGACTACACCGTGTGCGTGGGCGTGCTGGGCGACGACTACGCGCTGCCGGTGGGCTCCACCGGCAAAGTGCTCAAGCGCGTGGCGCGCGATCAGTTCTGGAGCTGGCAGCGCGACTACGACGACGGCCTGCGCGACGTATTCAGCGCGCTGCGCTGGAACCAGTCGCTGGACCGTCAGCCGGAGGCGGCGGCGGAGCCGCAGAGCCTGCTGGACTACCTGAGGGGCTGAGGGATGGAGACGACGGACGATCTGGAAGCGCTGGAGCTGGCGTTTCAACAGCGGATAGACCGCGGCGAGAAAATAGAGCCGCAGGACTGGATGCCGGAGGCCTACCGCCGCACCTTGCAGCGGCAGATGGCGCAGCACGCTCATTCCGAATACGTGGGCATGTTGCCGGAGGGCGCCTGGATCACCCGCGCGCCCAGTCTCAGCCGCAAATGCATTTTGTTGGCCAAGGTGCAGGACGAGGCCGGTCACGCCCAGTATCTGTACAGCGCGCTGGAGAGCCTGGGCCTGAGCCGGGAGCAGGCTTACGGTCAGTTGCTGGCCGGCGAGGCCAAGTATTTGAACATTTTCAACTATCCGGCCTTGAGCTGGGCGGACGTCGGCATGATCGGCTGGCTGACCGACGGCGCCGCCATCGTCAACCAGGTGCCCTTGTCGCGCTGTTCCTACGGCCCTTACGCCCGCGCCATGGTGCGCATCTGCCAGGAGGAGAGCTTCCACCACCGCCAGGGCTTTGATCTGGTGCGGCGGCTGGCGGAGGGCACGCCGGCGCAGCGGCGGATGGCGCAGGACGCGCTCAACCGCTGGTGGTGGCCGACGGTGATGGTGTTCGGCCCGCCGGACGAGGATTCGGTGCACTCGCAGCGTTCGATGCGCTGGGGCGTCAAGCTGTATTCCAACGACACCCTGCGCCAGAAGTTCGTCGATCAGACCGTGCCGCAAGTGCTGCACCTGGGCCTGACGGTGCCGGACCCGGATCTGCGTTTCAACCCGGACACAGGCCATTACGAGATCGGCCGCATCGACTGGGACGAATTCAACCGGGTGATCCGGGGCCAGGGCCTGTGCAACCGCGAACGCATCGCCAGCCGCCGCCGGTCCTGGGACGAGGGCGCCTGGGTGCGCGAAGCCGCCGCCTGCCACGCCGTCAAGCTGGCGGCGCGGCCGCAAGGAGAACGAGATGCATGAGTGGAAGCTTTGGGAAGTGTTCGCGCGCAGCCAGAACGGCGTGGCGCACCGCCACGTGGGCAGCGTGCAGGCCAGCGACGCGGCGATGGCGCTGCAGCACGCGCGCGATGTGTTCACCCGCCGCGGCGAGTTCGTCAGCTTGTGGCTGGTGGCCGCCGAAGACCTGGTGAGCAGCGGCGAGGTGGAGCGCGCGCCGTGGTTCGAGACCGCGGCGGACAAGGGCTTCCGCCACGCGACCTATTACGAGGTGCCAGAGGGAGTGCAACACCTGTGACCCTGCATCCGGAATTGAAAAACCTGCGCGCGGAATACCTGCTGCGCCTGGGCGACAACGCGCTGATTCTGTCGCAGCGCTTGTGCGAATGGTGCGGCCACGCGCCCACATTGGAAGAAGACCTGGCGCTGAGCAATGTGGCGCTGGACTTGCTGGGCCAGGCGCGGCTGTGGCTGGACGCCGCCGGCCGCGGACTGACGCCGCCGCAGAGCGAGGACGATCTGGCCTACGGCCGCGACGCCCAAGCCTTCCGCAACGTGCTGCTGGCGGAGCTGACCCGCGGCAATTTCGCCGACACCCAGATGCGCCAGTTCCTGTTCGACAGCTGGCATTGCCTGCTGCTGCGCGAGCTGTCGGATTCGGCGGACGCGGAAGTGGCCGCCATCGCCGCCAAGGCGCTGAAAGAGGCCACTTACCACCTGCGCCGCAGCAGCGGCTGGGTGGTGAGGCTGGGCGACGGCAGCCGGCAAAGCCGCGAATTCTGCCGGTTGGCGCTGGAGCGCTGCTGGCATTACGTGGGCGAATTGTTCGAGATGGACGAACTGGAGCAGGCGATGCTGGCCCAGGGCGTGGGCTGCGACCTGGCCGCGCTGTATCCGGAATGGCTGGCCTACGTCAACGAAGTGCTGGCCGCGGCCACGCTGGAGCCGCCGCGCGCCGCGCCCGGCGTTAGCGGCGGCAAGCGAGGCGCGCACGGCGAGGCGCTGGTGGCCTTGCTGATGGAAATGCAGTTCCTGACCCGCGCCCATCCGGGAGCCGGCTGGTGAGCCGGGTGCACGGCCTGGAGGTGCAAAGCGGCACCGAGCGCGTATGGGAGTGGCTGGCCGGCATTCCGGACCCGGAGATGCCCTACGTCTCCATCGTGGACCTGGGCATCGTGCGCGACGTGCGTTGGGAGGACGACGCGCTGCGCGTGGTGGTGACGCCCACCTACAGCGGCTGCCCGGCCAAGGCGCAGATAGACAGCAATATCCGCCAGACCCTGCAAGACCGGGGCGTGGAGGCGGTGCGGCTGGAAACGCGGCTGCACCCGGCCTGGAGCACGGACTGGCTGAGCGAAAGCGGCCGGTCCAAGCTGCGCGCCGCCGGCATCGCCCCGCCCCTGCCGGCGGAGCCGGGCTGGCAGCGGCTGAGCTTCGTCGCCGCCGCCGCGCCGCGGGTGCCCTGTCCGCGCTGCGGTTCCGACGCCACCCGCCCGCAGGGCGAATTCGGCGGCACCGCCTGCAAATCGCTGTACCAGTGCGACGCCTGCCGCAATCCGTTCGAGCACTTCAAGAGTTTATGAGGAAGCAGCCATGCCGCAGTTTTACCCCTTGCAGCTGACCGAGATCCAGCGCGACACGCCGGACAGCCTGCTGTTGACGCTGGAGCCGTCGGAGGAGCATCGCGACCGCTTCCGCCATGAGCCGGGCCAGCATCTGACCCTGCGCGCCTGGCTGGACGGCGAGGAAGTGCGCCGCAGTTATTCGCTGTGCAACGCGCCGGACGCGCCCAAGCTGCAACTGGCGATCAAGCGGGTGGCCGGCGGCCGCTTCTCGCAATGGGCGCACGATAATCTAGGGCCGGGCGCGATGCTGGAAGCCTTGCCGCCGTCCGGCCGCTTCGGCCTGCCGGCGGCGCCGGAAGCGGCCCGCCATTACGCCGGCTTCGCCGCCGGCAGCGGCATCACCCCGGTGCTGTCGATTTTGCAGGCCACGCTGCTGCGCGAGCCGCTCAGCCGCTTCACCCTGGTCTATTGCAACCGCAATCTGGCCTCGCTGCAGTTCCGCGAAACGCTGGCGACGCTGAAGGACCGCTACCCGGCGCGGCTGTCCCTGATCTATCTGTTCAGCGCGGAAGAGCAGGAGATCGAGCTGTTCAACGGCCGGCTGGATCGCGAGCGCTGCCTGGCGCTGTTGCGCGGCTGCCTGCCGGCGGCCTCCATCGACCACGCTTACGTTTGCGGCCCGGCCGGCATGATGGAGGCGGTGAGCCAGGCGCTGAGCGACAGCGGCCTGCCGCCGGAACGCATCCGCAGCGAACACTACGCCGCGGCCCCGGCCGCCGGCCCGGCTCGCGCCGAGCGCGCGCTGGCGGACAGCCCGGAGCGGGTGCGGGTGACGGTGAGGATGGACGGCATGCAGCGCCAGGTGGAACTGGGCGCGCCGGTGGACAACCTTTTGGACGCGCTGCTGCAAGCCGGCGTTACGCCGCGCTATTCCTGTAAGGCCGGCGTTTGCGCTACCTGCCGCTGCCAGGTGCTGGCCGGCGAAGTGGACATGGAGGCGCCGCACGCATTGGCGCCCGAGGAGGTGGCCGCCGGCTATGTGCTCAGCTGCCGCAGCCGCCCGCTGACTTCAACACTGGCGCTGTCATTCGACTGATCCGCGCCTAAGGACACACATCATGACCTCTCAAAACGCCCTGTCCCGCTGGGCGCTGACCCTCTATTGCCTGGCCACCGGGTTTTCCGTGGCGGCGGTGGTCTACCACCAATCGATGACGCAGCTGATCGCCGTCTCCTTCGGCCTGTCCGCGGACTCGCTGTGGGGGCTGTCGGTAGCCACCCAGTTCGGCTACGGCGCCGGCCTGGTTCTGGGCCTGCCGCTGGGCGACATGATCGCGCCGCGTCGGCTGATCCCCGCCGCCATGCTGGCGTTGGGCGTGGTGCTGCTGCTGGTGGGCATCGCCCCGTCGCCTTGGCTGATGGTGCTGCTGTGCGGCCTGGCCGGCCTGCTGTCCATCGCTGGCCAGCTGTTGCTGGCCTACAGCGCCAAGGCGCTGGCGGCGGAGCAGCGCGGGCGGGTGGTGGGCAGCCTGCTCACTTCCTTGTTCGCCGGCTTGCTGCTGGCGCGGGTGCTGGCCGGCTGGGGCGGCGAGCATATCGGCTGGCGCGGCATTTATCTGACGGTGGGCGCCCTGACCTTCGTCATCGGCCTGGCGCTGCGCGGCTGCATCGGCGAGGTGCCGCTGGCCGGCCAGCTGCGCTACGGCCGCATGCTGAGCCAGCAGGGCGCTTTGTGGCTGAAGCTGCCGGAGCTGCGCCGGCTGGCGCTGGTGGCCGCTTGCTTCTTCGCCGCCTCCAACGGCATCTGGGCCAATTTGTCCTCGCTGACCCACTCCACCCTGAACTGGAACGCGGGCCAGACCGGCCTGCTGGCCTTTACCTCCATCGCCGCGCTGCGCGCGCCGTGGCTGGCGCAATGGCTGCAGCGCCGGCTGGACTGGCACGGCGTGATCGCGCTGCTGGGCGTCGGCATCGCCGCCACCTCGCTGGCCGGCGTCTGGCTGGGCAGCCAGGTGCTGATGATAGTTGCCTTCCTGATGGTGACCGATCTGGGCGTGCGTTCGGTACAGACCATTGCCCAGGGCCGGGTGCTGGGCATAGACCCCGCCGCCGCCTCGCGGCTGAACAGCTTGTTCATGACGGTTTTCTTCTTCGGCGCCGCGCTCGGCTCCTGGTTGGGCGGCATCGCCATCCACCGGTTGGGCTGGGCCGGCATGTATCTGTTCCCGGCGGCCTGCGCCGCCGCCGGGCTGCTGTTCCTGAGCTGGCGCAACCCCGCGCTGCGCTTTGCCCGGGCCTGATTTCGCAACACCGCAACACCTGGACGCCGCGGCGCTTTCCGCGCCGCGAACCGCACACTTCGATTGGGAGATGGACATGGAAGCATTGTTGGAAAAGAGCGGCAGCAAGACCCCGTTGATCGCAGGCATGAGCTTGATCTGGGCCGACTGGCTGAAAGAAGAAGACCTGCAGGACCTGGTGGAACACCCGCTGCTGCAAGCGCTGGAACGCAATGAGGCCAGCCTGGCCACCGTGCGCACCCTGCTGATTCAGCACAGCCATTACTCGCGCCACTTCACCCGCTATCTGTGCGCCTTGATGGGTCAACTGAGCGATCCGGCCGACGTGATGGCGCTGATGGAAAACATGCGCGAGGAAATGGGCGTGGACGGCGGCAGCGCCATCACCCACGCCGAAATGTTCCAGCGCACCTTGCGCGTGGTGGGCGCGGCGCCGGCCTCGCACGCGCCGCTGCCGCAGACCCTGGCGATGGTGGACACCATGATGGGCCACTGCCAGTCCCCGGACGCGCTGGCCGGCCTGGCCGCGATGTGCCTGGGCGCGGAAGCCATCGTTCCGCTGATCTACCGCCCCATCCTGCAAGCGCTGCAACACCACGGCTTCGGCGAGGACGCCACCGAGTTCTTCAGCCTGCACATCGAGGAAGACGAAGACCACGCGTTGACCATGCTGGCCATCATGCAGCGCCTGACCCTGGATCAGGACGCGCGCCGCGAGCAAGCCATCGCCGTGGGCCGCGAGCTGATCGCCCGCCGCGTGGCGATGTTCGACGCCATCTGGGCGCATTGCCAGACGCAGCCGGCCGCCGCGCCCGCCGCGGCCCCGGCCGGCCATTTCTCCTCCGCCGATTTCTGGCGCGTGCCCAGCCAGTTGCAGGCCCAGTTGCCGGCGCGGCTGAGCCACGAGCAGGTGATGGCGGCCAGCCAGGGCGGCGACCAGGCCTTCTCCTCCGAGCGCAAGCACAAGGTGCACATCGTCGATCTGCCCAGCCGCACCATCAGCCTGACCATAGGCCGGCTGGAAGAGGGCGAGTCCACCCGCCTGCACCGCCACAACTACGAGACGGTGATCTACGTCACCCAGGGCCAGGGTTATTCCCGCATCGGCGACCGCCAGGTGCCGTGGCGCGCCGGCGACGCCATCTACGTGCCGGTTTGGGCCGAGCATCAGCACGTCAACACCGGCGCGGAGGAGTGCGTCTACCTGGCCTGCGAGAACGCGCCCTTGTTGCAGAACCTGGGCGGCATCGCGCTGCGCGAAGAACTGAGCGCCTGAGCCCCGGCCGGACCGCCTGCCTACAGGGCGGCCCGGCCCGCAGCCTTGCCCGGCGCAAGCGGCTCTTGCCGGGCGGGCTTTTCCCAATCAGCACCCGATAAACGAGATCCCGATGCTGACACTATCCAAAGCCTGGAGCCCAAGCAGCTGGCAGGCGAAACCGCACACACAAATGCCCGATTACGACGACGGCGCCGCGTTGCATGCCGTGCTGTCGCGTTTGAGCGCCTATCCCAACTTGGTGCCCTCCGCCGAAATCCGCCGGCTGCGCGCCGCGCTGGCCGGCGTGGCGCGGGGCGAGGGCTTTGTCATCCAGGCCGGCGACTGCGCCGAGCGCTTCGCCGGCCTGCGGCCGGACGTGCTGGGCGGCCACTACCGCCTGCTGGAGCGCATGGCCGCGGACCTGGGCCAGGCGCTGCAACGCCCGGTGCTGCGCATCGGCCGCATCGCCGGCCAGTACGCCAAGCCGCGCAGCCAGCCGCAGGAAGCCCTGGGCGGGCTGAGCTTGCCCAGCTATCGCGGCGACATCGTCAACGGCGTGGAATTTGCCGCCTCCGCGCGCGCCCACGACCCGCAGCGGCTGGAATCCGCCTACTTCCACGCCGCCGCCAGCCTCAATTACCTGCGGGGTCTGGACCGCGAGGCCGCGCCGCGCGACAGCGGCTACTACGTCAGCCACGAGGCGCTGCTGCTGCCCTATGAACAGGCCCAGCTGCAACAGGACGAGCGGGGCGATTGGTATTGCGGCTCCGGCCACTTTTTGTGGGTGGGCGAACGCACCCGCCAACTGGACGGCGCGCACGTGGAATTCCTGCGAGGCGTGAACAATCCCGTGGGCGTCAAAGTGGGCCCCGGCATGGCGCGCGACGAACTGCTGAGCCTGATCGACGCGCTGAACCCGGACAACGAAGCCGGCCGGCTGACCCTGATTACCCGCTTCGGCGCGGCGAACATCCAGCGCTTGCCGGAACTGCTGAACGCGGTAAGCGCCGAAGGCCGCCACGTGTTGTGGTTGTGCGACCCGATGCACGGCAACGGCGTGCAAGCGGCCAACGGCGTGAAGACCCGGCGCTATGAAGACATCCTGGCCGAGGTGGAGGCCTTCCTCGCCGCCCACCGCGACTGCGGCAGCCACGCCGGCGGCGTGCACCTGGAATTGAGCGCCCAGGACGTCACCGAATGCCTGGGCGGGCCGGACGCGCTGGCCGAGGAAGACCTGGGCCGCGCCTACCACAGCAGTTGCGACCCGCGGCTCAACCCACGCCAGGCGCTGGCCCTGACCGATCGCTTGATTGCCGCGTTGACCCAGCCCTCCGGCGCGGCGGCGAGGCCGGCGCCGGACGCCGCCGCCCCGGAACCGCTGATCAATCTGGCCGAGCGTCTGGCCGCCAGCCGGCCGGACAGCGACCGGCTCTGCTTTGTCGGCCCCGGCTTCAGCCTCAGCTACCGCCAGCTCAACCGCGCGCTGCGCCGCCAGGCCGCCTGGCTGCAAACCGAAGGCGTGGCCGCCGGCGAGCGCGTGCTGATTGCCCTGGACGACGGCCCGGAGCTGGCGGTGGCTTTCTACGCCGCGCTGGCGGTGGGCGCTTTGCCGGTGGTGGCCAATCCGCGGCTGGACGCCGCCTCGCTGCACCATCTGCTGGCCGACGCCGCCCCGGCGCTGTGCCTGGGCCAGTCCTCGCAGATCGCGGTGTGGCCGGCCGCGGCCAAGCTGCGGCTGCTGGACGCCGGCGCTCACCTGGAATGGCTGGCCGGCGACAGCGCCGACGACGATTGGGACGATTTCGCGCGCCAGCCGGAAGACGCGCCGGCGCTGATCCAGTACACCTCCGGCAGCACCGGCCAGGCCAAGGGCGTGGTGCACAGCGCCCGCTCCATGCTGGCGGTGTGCTCGCACTTCGCCGCCGGCCAACTGCGGCTGGGCGCGGACGACGTGCTGTACTCGGCGCCCAAATCCTTCTTTGGCTACGGCATGGGCAACAGCCTGTTCTTCCCGCTGTATCTGGGCGCTTGCGGCGTGCTGGACGGCGCCTGGCCGTCGGCCGAACGCGTGGCCGGCGTGCTGCGTCAGTTCCGCCCCACCGTGCTGTTCGCCGTGCCCACTCTGTACCGGCTGCTGCTGGAACACGGCCTGGAGCCATCCGACGTGGCGATCCGGCTGGCCTTCTCCGCCGGCGCTCCGCTGTCCGCCCCCTTGGCGCGGCGCTGGCGTCAGCGTTTCGGCTTTGATCTGCACGACGGCATCGGCGCCACCGAAATGTGCCATGTGTTCGCCACCAGCTATCCGGACGCGCTGCGCTCCGGCAGCGTTGGCCGCATGTTGCCGGGCTGGGAGGCGCGCATCGTCGACGCCGACGGCCGGGACGCGCCGGCCGGCGAATGCGGGGTGCTGCTGGTCAAGGCGCCCAGCCGCGCGCTGGGCTACTGGCGGCGTCCGCAGGAAGAACAGGAGCGTTTCCAGGACGGCTGGTATCGCACCGGAGATCTGTTCAGCCGCGACGAGCACGGCTATCTGAGCTTCCACGGTCGCGAAGACGACCGCTTCAAGGTGTTTGGCCGCTGGGTGGTGCCGGTGGAAATCGAAAACCTGCTGGCCGCGTTGTTGCCGGAACTGGGCGACGCCTATGTGGTGGCCGCGCCGGACCGCGACGGCGAAGCCCGTCCGGCGCTGATTCTGCGCGCCGGCGACGACAGCGAGGCGCTGGTACGCCTGGTGCACGCCACGCTGGAAGCCCATCTGGAAAGCTATAAGCGTCCGGCGCTGGTGCTGGCGCTGGAGGAGATTCCGCTGAACAAGAACGGCAAGCCGGACCGGCGCGCCATGGCGCAGCTGGCCGCCCGGGAACAGGCGGAGCGCAAGGAGGAAAAAGTATGCTGAGCGAAGAGGCGTTTCTGCGTTACGGCGACCACGGCTTCAGCCTGGCGCCGCTGTGGCGGACCCTGCCGCTGCCGGCGGGCGCGGACCCGCTGGCGCTGTACCAGGCGCTGGCCAACCAGGGCAGGGACTATCTGTTTGAAACCGGCCACTGGCGCGACGGCGAATTCCAGCGCGCCTATTCGGTGATCGGCCTGCCCTGCCGCGAGCGGGTGGAACTGGACGAAGGCCGGCTGCGCCATTGGCGCGACGGCCAACTGCTGCGCGAACTGGAGTGCGAGGACCCGCTGGCGGAGCTGGCCAGGCTGCGGCAGGGCTGGACCGCGCCGCATTTCAGCGCCTTGCCGCCGTTCTCCGGCGGCCTGTTCGGCTACTTCGGTTTTGAAACCACCCGTTTGATCGAGCCGCGGCTGCGCCGCCAGCCGCGCAAGCCGTCAGGGCTGGCGCTGCCGGACGCGCTGCAATGGCTGAGCCTGGACTTGCTGGTGCTGGACCACCAGCAGGCCAGCGTCTACTGCATCGTCCACGAATCCACCGAGGCGACGGCCGCTTACGCGCGCGGACAGCGGCGCTTGCGGGAGCTGTGCGAGCGCACCCGCGCGCTGTTGGCGGAACCGCCGGAGCCGCCGCCGGCGTTCGCCGCGGACGCGGCGGCGGACCCCGCGCTGAATCACGCTTTTTCGCGCGAGGACTTCCAGCGGGCGGTGGGCCGGATCAAGGACTACATCGCCGCCGGCGACGTGATGCAGGTGGTGCTGTCCCAGCGCATGAGCCAGCCCTTCGCCGCCGACGCGCCCACGCTGTACCGGGCCTTGTCCGGCCTGGGCGACACGCCTTACCGCTACCTGCTCAATCTGGGCGACGCCCAGATCGTCGGCGCCTCGCCGGAAATGCTGTTCCGCCAGCAAGACGAGCGCGTGACCAGCCGCCCGATGGCCGGCACCCGCCGCCGCGGCGCGGACGCGGCGGAAGACCAGGACCTGCGCCGCGAACTGCTGGCCGATCCCAAGGAAATCGCCGAACACATGATGCTGGTGGACCTGGCGCGCAACGATCTGGGCCGGCTGGCCGAGCTGGGCAGCGTGCAGGTGGACGAGTTGCTGACCGTGGAGAACTTTTCGCACGTCATGCACATCGTCTCCACCGTGTCCGGCAAGCTGCCGCAACAGGCGCAGGCGTTGGACGTGCTCAAGAGCACCTTCCCGGCCGGCACCCTCAGCGGCGCGTCCAAGGTGAGGGCGCTGGAGGTGATCGCCGAGCTGGAGCCGCATTCGCGCGGGGTCTACGGCGGCTCCATCGGCTACATCGGCTGGCGCGGCAACGCCGACCAGGCCATCACCATCCGCACCGGCGTGCTACAAGGCGGCCAGCTGCACGTGCAGGCCGGCGCCGGCGTGGTGCAGGACTCGCTGGCCGAGCGCGAATGGCAGGAAACCCTGGAAAAAAGCCGGCTGATGCTGCTGGCGGCCAAGCTGGCCGCGGCGGCGCGGCAAGAGGAGGCGGCATGCATTTGATGATCGATAACTACGATTCCTTCACCTACAACGTGGTGCAGTACCTGGGCATGCTGGGCGCGGACATCATGGTGAGGCGCAACGACGAGATCGGCCTGGAGGAGATGGAAGCGTTGCGGCCGCGCTCGCTGATCGTCTCGCCCGGACCCTGTTCGCCCGCCGAGGCCGGGGTGTCGCTGGCGGCGATCCGCCGCTTCGCCGGCCGCCTGCCCATCCTCGGCATCTGCCTGGGCCACCAGTGCATCGCCGCCGCCTTCGGCGCGCAGGTGCGCCGCGCCGACGAAGTGCTGCACGGCAAAGTGTCGCGCATCCATCACGACGGCGAGGGCCTGTTCGAAGGCCTGGCCGACGGCCTCAAGGTGGCGCGCTATCACTCGCTGGTGGCGGACGCGCTGCCGGACGAGCTGGTGGCCACCGCCTGGGCGCTGCGCGCCGACGGCGGCCGGGGCGAAATCATGGCGCTGCGCCACCGCAGCCTGCCGATTCACGGCCTGCAATTCCACCCGGAATCGGTGCTGACCGAACAGGGGCTCAGCATGCTGGGCAATTATCTGCGGCTGGCCGAGCGCGCCGCGCAAGCGGAAACCGAGCTGGTCTGACACATGCAAGGGGGCGGCCGCGGCCGCCCCCGCCAAGAAAGCGACAAGATGCAAGATCCCCATTTTTCCAAGGCCTACCCGATCCGCTTCTCCCACTGCGATCCGGCCGGCATCGTTTACTTCCCGCAATACCTGGTGCTGAGCAACTGGCTGGTGGAAGACTGGTTCACCGAAGGCCTGGGCATCAGCTTTGCCGACTTCATCGGCCCGCGCCGGCTGGGCCTGCCCATCATCAAGCTGGACTGCGAATTCCTGCGCCCGTCGCGCCAGGGCGAGCAGCTGACGCTGCAACTGCGCGTGGCGCGGCTGGGCGGCAGCTCGCTGACCCTGGACATGGAAGGCCACGCCAATGGCGAACTGCGGCTGCGCTGCCGTCAGGTGCTGGTGCACATCTCGCTGGACAGCGGCGCCGCCATCGACGCGCCGGCCGACGTGCGCGCCGCCTTGAGCGGCTTGCTGGAGGAGGCGACGGCATGATGCAAATTCTGCAACCGCCGGAATGGGCGCGCCCGCGCGGCTACGCCAACGGCATCGCCGCGCGCGGCACCATGGTGTTCACCTCCGGCCAGCTGGGCTGGGACGCGGAGGAAAAGCTGGTGGGGCCGGGCTACGCCGAGCAGGCGATCCAGATCCTGAAGAACATCGTGGCGGTCCTGGCCGAGGCCGGCGCCAAGCCGGAGCATCTGGTGCGGCTGACTTGGTATGTGTCCGACCGCGACGCCTATTTCGCCGAGGCCCGGGAAGTGGGCCGCGCCTACCGGGAATTGATCGGCCATTTCCCGGTGATGAGCGCGTTCCAGGTGGCGTCCCTGATGGTGCCGGGCGCCAAGGTGCAGATCGAGGCGACGGCGGTAATTCCGGATTGAGGCTTGTTGGACCGGACGGTTGGGTCGGGTGGGGCCGCGAGGCGATACCCGCCAAACCCCGCCGTTTCCGCCGGCGACATCAAGAGAGCCCGCCCTCAGCCACCCGACGGCAAGGACCGGCCTTCCAGGCATAGGCGCAGATTCCGCGCCTGTTGCGCGGCCTGCTCCGGCGTGGCCACATTGGCGAAACCGAACAACAGCCCTTTGCCGCAATCCGCCTCCAGCGCCCGCGCAGACAGCGCGGCGATGCCGAAGCGCTCGCGCTTGGCGCGCTGCGCCAAGGCGATGTCGTCCTCAGAACGATTCAGCCGCGCCAGCAAATGCAGGCCGCAGGCCGGCACGTCGAAACTCATTCGTTCGCCGAACTCATGCCGCAAACTGGCGATCACCAGCTCGCGGCGCTGGGCGTAGGCGGAGCGCATCTTGCGCAGATGGCGGATGAAGTGTCCTTCCTGCATGAAATCCACCACCACCCCCTGATTCAACAACGGACAGCCGTCGTGCCAGGTGTGGCAGGCGGCGTTGAAGCGTGTCAGCAGGGGCTTGGGTACCACTAGATAGGCCAGGCGTAGCGCCGGGCTCAGCACCTTGCTGAAGCTGCCGACGTAGAGCACGTTGTCGTTGGCCCCCAGGCTTGCCAGCGCCGGCTGCGGCCGGCCGTCGTAGCGGTATTCGCTGTCGTAATCGTCTTCGATGATGAAGGCGTTGTTGTGCTCGGCCCAGGCCAGCAGCTCAAGGCGCCGCACCAGGGACAGCGACACCCCCAGCGGGCTTTGATGCGCCGGCGTCACCAGCGCGAAACGGGCGTGCGGCGCCCTCTCCTTGGCGGCGGCCACCTGCATGCCGTCCCGGTCCACCGGCACCGGCACCAGCTCCGCGCCCATTTCCGCCATCAGGTGGCGGCTGGGTGGGAAGCAGGGGTCTTCAATCCACACCTGATCCAGCGGCCGCAGCAGGGTGCGGCCGATCAAATTCAGCGCGCCGCGGTAGCCGGCGGTGATGAACACCTGCTGCGGCGAGCAGTCCAGCCCGCGCGACAGGTGCAGATAGGCGGCGATGGCCTCGCGCAGCGGCCCGTAGCCGGCTGGTTGCGGATAGGATAGAAAACGGTTTTGCAGCCGCAGCTGGCGGGTGTTCAGGCTGGCCCACAGCTTGCGCGGGAACAGGTCCAGCGCCGGCAAGCCCAACTGATAGGGCAGGGGTTGCCAGTCGGAGGCGGAATCGAACAAGGACAGGCCGGCCGGACGCGGGGCTGGCGCATCCGCCGGGCGGGGCTGCTGCATGCGCACTTCCGCCAGCCGCGGCGACACCACGGTGCCGGCCTGGCCGCGCGCTTCCAGATAGCCTTCGCCTATCAATAATTCGTAAGCCAGCTCCACGGTATTGCGCGACACTTGCAGCTCGCTGGCCAGCGCGCGGATGGACGGCACCCGTTGTCCCGGCGTCAGGCTGCCCTGGCTGATGGCCTGGATGAAGCGTTGATACACTTGGCGGTACAGCGGCAGCGCGTCGTCCTGGTTGGAGAGTTCCGGGGCGGCAAGGCCGGCGCTCACGTCGGCGCTCCCGCGCGCGGACAGGAGGAGAGGGGGGCTTGCGGCAACTGAGGCATGGCGGCTTCCTGAAAGCGGTTTAGTTTGAAAGTCGATAGCCGTTGCAGAATCAATTCTGACATTTGCTGTCATCATTAAAAACAAAACGATATGCCCATGTCAAATTAAGATTCCGCGGCCGCGCCAGCAGGCCGGGGAAACATCCGCCCGGCGCGGCGGTCAAGCACTAGACGCGACGAATTCATTGAGGCAAGGAGAGCAGTGTGTTGACCATGGGGTTTCTGAGCTGGTTGTTCGGCGATGAGAATCTGATGTCTCTGCTGGCGCAGAACTGGGAGCTGGGGGTGTGGATCGTGGCCGCCATCGTGTTTTGCGAAACCGGTCTGGTGGTCTTGCCCTTTCTGCCCGGCGACGGGCTCTTGTTCGCCACCGGCGCCTTGCTGGGCGCGCAGGGCGTGTCGCCGTGGTGGCCGATGGGGCTGATCACGCTGGCGGCCATCCTGGGGGATTTGCTGAATTACAGCATTGGCCGCTCCGCCTTGGGGCAGACGCTGATCCGCCGCGGTTGGGTCAAGCCCCAGCATCTGGCCAAGACCCAGGCCTTTTTCGACCGCTACGGCGCGCCCACCATCACCATCGGCCGCTTCGTGCCCGTTGTGCGCACAGTGGCGCCGTTCCTGGCCGGGTTGACCGGCATGTGCCCGCGACGCTTCGCCTGCTACAACGTGCTGGGCGCGGTGATCTGGTGCGGCGGGCTGGTGTCCATGGGTTACTGGCTGGGGGCGATTCCATGGGTGCAGAACAATATGCTGTGGCTGGTGCTGGGCATGGTCGCGCTGCTCTTGCTGCCGCCCTTGTGGCAATGGCGGCGCAGCCGCCGCAAGGGCTGAGCGACTCGGGCTCAGCGCGGCCCTAGCAGTTTTTGCAGCGTGGCCGCCGTGGGCGCGCCCTGCACTTTTTGCAGCTGGCCCCTGGCGTCGCGGTAGAAGGAGGCCGGGGTGGCGAACACGCCGAAGCGCTCCATCAACTGCTGGTTGGCCGCCAGTTTGGCGCTGACGGCTGCCGGGGGTTTGGCCAGCGGTTGGATTGAAGCGCCGGCCTCGTGGCGCGCCAGCGCGGCGGCCGGGTCCGGCGCGGCCAGCAGGGCGGCGGCCTTGGCCGGACTGTCTTCGGCCAGCAGGCCCACCAGGATGTGGCGGATCTGGACCTTGCCGGCCTGGACCCAGGGCCGGGCGTCGCGCCAGAGCTGTCGGCAGTAGGGACAGTTGGGATCGGTGAAGGTGTAGATCACGCGTTGGGCGCCGGTCTTCCCGTCGGCTATCCAGTGGCTGGTTTCCAGCTGCCGCCACAGCGCGGCGCTGAACTGCCGGTCTAGCCGCTCGGGATTCCATTTTTCGCCCTTGGCGTCGGTGACGTTGCCGACGATGGCCTGCTGGCCGTCCGCTGTCAGGTAGACGGCCTGCGGCCGGCCCAGGTAGAGCGAGGCGTAGCCGGTGAGCCCGGACGGGCCGGGGAAGCTGCCGAGGATTTCATAGCCCTGGGCCTCCAGCGCCTGGATAGGCGCCGGCCAGGGCTGGGCGTGGGCGGGGAGGGCGTTCAGGCTGAGCCAGAGCGCCAGCGGCGCCAGGCGGAGAAGGAGCGGGGCGGTCATGGCGCGTTTATTCCTTGGAGTTTGAGCGGGCGAGCGCTTGCAGTTTGCTGGCCAGGGTGGCCGCGGATAGTTCGCCCAGATGGACGGAGGACAGACGCCCGTCGGCGTCGAAAAACAGCGTGGTGGGCAGCGCCACGGAGCCGTATTCCCGGCCCAGGGCGCCGGCGGGGTCCAGCAGCACGTGCTGAAGCCGCAGCGGCTGTTTGCGGAAGAAATCGCGTACCGCGACTTCATCCTCGCCCTGGTTGGCGAAGATAAATCGTACGTCCGACCTTTGCTGCTGGGCGTCTTGCAGCAGCGGCATTTCCCTCAGGCAGGGCGGACACCAACTGGCCCAGAGATTGAGCGCCACCGGTTTGCCGCTGGCCAGGGCCGGCAGCGAGGCGGGCGGGCCGTCCAACTGGCGCAGTACGCGCGGAGACAGCGCGGTCTCGGCGCCGCTTCGTTGCAGCGCCTCGCCGCCGGCCCAGACCAAAGCGCCGGACAGGACGGCGGCGGCCAGCGGGCGGCGCACCTCCGGGCGATGCCAGCCGCGCCAAGCGGCCAGGGCGAGCGCGGCGGCGATGCCGGCCCAGGGCAGAAAGCCGCCGTCGCGCAGGTCCAGCATCGCCAGCGGCTGGTGGGAGTACAGCGAAAACCAATACAGGACGAAACCGACGCGCGCGGCGACGAAACCCCACAACAGCATGTCGTTGAGGTGGGCGGCCACGCTGACGCGGCGGCTTCTGCCGGCGAGCAGGCCGGCGCCGTGGGCGGCCAGCCAGGCGGCGGCGACGATGGTCAGGCTGATGGGAATGGCCAGCGGGCCAAGGTGGAAAGAAAGCATGGTTCAGTCCTGTGCCGCGCGGAGCGGCATGACGGGGGGCTCCCTTCGCTCCGGCCGCTTAATCAAGGCCGTGCGCGTGGGGGAGGCTTATTTTTTAATCGTTTGAATAGACTGGGTCTTTTCCAAAAGATTCAGCGGGCCTGTCGTGCCTGGTGCAGGCGTTCGAGGAAGGCGTCTGGACTCAGCGCGCCGACGATGCGTTGGGCGCGGCGCTCCTGGCCGTCTGGGCCGATCAACAGCAGCGTGGGCGGGCCTATCACCTGGCGCGAGGCGAGCAGCGCGGCGCTGTCCGGACCGGACTCGGTCACATCGGGACGCAGCAGTTTCATGCCGGCCAAGGCTTGTTGCACGCGGGGGTCGCCAAACACTTTGTGTTCGATTTCCTTGCAGGCCACGCACCAGTCGGCGTAGTAGTCCACCAGCGCCCACTGACCTTGGCGCACGGCTTCGTCCAGGCCGTCTTGCAGCGCGCGGACATCGCGCACGGTGACGAAGCCGAGTTGTTCCATGCCGGCGGCGGGCGGAGCCGCCGCGGAGACGAAGGCGAGCGGCCGCAGCGGATCGCTTTGCCCGGCGGCCGCGCCGATCAGCATCGCCGCCGCCCACAAGCTCAGCAGCGCCGCCGCGCCGCGCAGCGTCCATTGGCCTGGGCTGGCGCGCCAGGGCCGGGTCAGCGTCAACAAGCCGACGGCGACGGCGAACAGCCACGCGCCCCATAAGGCCAGGCTGGCAGCCGGGGGCAGCACGCGGCCGAGGAACCAGATGGCCATGCCCAGCAGGAGGAAGCCGAACACCGCTTTGACCCGGTTCATCCACAGGCCGGGGCGCGGCAGCAGCTTGGCGCCCAGCGCGCCCACCAGCAACAGCGGCACGCCCATGCCCAGGCCCATGGCGAGCAAGGCCAGGCCGCCTTTGAGCACGTCGCCGCTGTCGCTGATGTAGAGCAAGGCGCCGGCCAGCGGCGCGGTCATGCAGGGGCCCACCAGCAAGGCGGACAGCACGCCCATCGTTGCCGAGCCGGCCAGGGTGCCGCCGCGCTGGCGCTGGCTGGCCGTGGCCAGCCGGTCGCGCAGCACGGCCGGCAATTGAAGCTCGTAAACGCCGAACATGGCCAGCGCCAGCAGGACGAAGAGCGCGGCGAACAGGCCCAGCGCCCACGGCGTTTGCAGAGCGGCTTGCAGGTTGGCGCCCATGCTGGCGGCCAGCGCGCCCAGCGCCGCGTAGGTCAAGGCCATCGGCAGCACAAAGGCCAGGGCGAGCACCATGCCGCGCCGCGGCGTGGCGCCGCTGCCCACGATCAAGCTGCTGAGAATGGGCACCATCGGCAGCACGCAGGGCGTGAAGGTCATCAGCAGGCCCAGGCCGAAGGAGGCCAGCAAGACCCAGCCGGTGCCAGATTGCGCCAGCCGCGCGGCCAGCGCCTGGTCCTCGCCCAAGGCAGGCGCGATGGGGACGGCGGCATCCATCCCTGTCGCTCCCGCCGCGCTGGTTTTAACGGCCTTGCCGCGTCCTGATAGTTCAACGGCGCGATGCTGCGGCGGATAGCACAGTCCGGCTTCGGCGCAGCCTTGCCAGCTCAGCATGAGACGGCGCGCCTGGCCGGCCTGCACCAGTAGTTCCAGCCGCTGGTAATACACCTCGGATTCGCCGAAGAATTCATCACGGATGGTTTTGCCGGCCGGCATCGACGGCGGCGGGACGCTGCCGACGGGGTCGGCCGCGATCTTGATGTTCTTGCGATACAAGTAATAGCCGTCCCGGATGTCCCAGCGCAGGCGGACTTGTCCGTCGCCCAACTCGCTGACGCTGAGGCGGAAGGCTTGTTCCGGCGGCAGAAAACCGGTTTGCGCCTGGGCGGCGGGCATCCAGAGAAAAAGCAGCAGCAACAGGCTGCGGAAGATGAGCGGCATTGCGGTCTCCATGGCGATGAATGCGCACAGCCTGGATGCCGGGGATTAAGCCGCCGTTAACAATGGGATAATCCGTCGTCGGCAAGCTGGCGGCGACAAGGAGGCAGGAAATGCGGGTGTTATTGGTGGAAGACAACGAGTTGATCGCGCTGGGCATCGTCGCCGGGCTGCGCGCTCACGGCCTGACGGTGGACGCGGTGGGCAGCGCGGCCCAGGCCGAGGCGGCGCTGGCGACGCTGGACGCCGATGTGATGATTCTGGACCTGGGGCTGCCGGACGAGGACGGCATGCGCTTGCTGGCGCGCTTGCGCGCGCGCGGAGAGGCGCTGCCGGTGCTGGTGTTGACCGCGCGCGACGCGGTGGAGGACCGGGTGGCCGGTCTGCGCGCCGGCGCGGACGACTATCTGCTCAAGCCTTTTGATCTGGACGAACTGGTGGCCAGGCTGCACGCTTTGCGCCGGCGCGCCGCCGGCCGTTGCGTGGATGTGATCGAGGACGGTCCGCTGCGGCTGGACCCGGTGCGCGGCGAAGTCTGGCTACACGGCCGGCCGGTGGCGCTGGCGCGCCGCGAACTGGCGCTGTTGGCGGCCTTGATGCAGGCGCGGGAGCGGATTCTCAGCGCCGAGCAGCTGAAGGACCGGCTCTATGATTACAGCGAGGAAATTGAAAGCAACGCCTTGAACGTGCACATCCACCATTTGCGGCGCAAGCTGGGGCCGGCGGTGGTGGAGACGGTGCGCGGCCTGGGCTATCGCTACGGCAGGGCCGGTGAATGAGTTTGCGCCTGCGCTTGCTGTTATGGATAGGGGTGTCGCTGTGCCTGCTGTGGGGCGGCGTGGCGGCCTGGACGCTGCATGATCTGGACCGGCAGATGCGGCTGACGCTGGACCGGCGGCTGGCGATGTCCGCACAGATGGTGGCCGGGCTGATGGAGCAGCTGCCCGCGCCGCCGCCGCGCGCCGTGCCGCTTTTCGAGGGCTTAGGCGCCGGCATTGCCTGTCAGATCGTTTCCGTGCGCGGCGAGGTGCTGGCGCGCACGCCGGGCGCGCCGGACACCCGCGCGGATCCGGCGTCGGGTTATGCCGAACAAACCGTGCGCGGCGAGCGCTGGCGCAGCTATACGGTGGTGGCCAACGGCCTGCGGGTGACCACGGCGGACCGGCTGACCGAACGCGACGCGATGTTGACGGATATCCGCTGGGCCGCCGCCGTGCCCTTCATCGCGGCCCTGGCCGGCAGCCTGGTGGCCTTGTGGCTGGGCGTGAGCCGGGGCTTGAGGCCGCTGGAGCGGCTGCGCCGCGCTTTGGCCCGCCGCGCGCCGGAGGCGCTGGAGCCGGTGGCCACTCAGGGCTTGCCGCGCGATGTGTTGCCGCTGGCGGACAGCCTGAATCAGCTACTGCGGCGCGTGGGCGAGGCACTGCAACGCGAGCGGCGTTTGACCAGCGACGCGGCCCATGAGCTGCGCACCCCGCTGACGGCGATCAAGACCCATCTGCAAGTGGCGCGCATCACCCAGGGACCGGACGCGGCGCAGGCGCTGGCCCACGCCGCCGAGGGGGCGGAACGCTTGCAGAACACCCTGGGGCAGTTGCTGATGCTGGCGCGGCTGGAAGGGGCTTTCGATTGGGAAGAAGGGCCTCCGGCCCACGCGGACGAGGTGGCGCGGCTGGCGATGCGCGACGCGGAGCCCGCGCCGCCGCGGCGCATTGTCTGCGGCCCGTTGCCTGAGGCCGCGCTAGCCTTGCCTCAGGCGCTGGCGGCCACCGCGCTGCGCAATCTGCTGGACAATGCCCTGCGCTATTCGCCGCCGGACGCGCCGGTGCGTTTGCAGGCCGCGCTGAGCGAGGCGGGTTTGCGATTTGAAGTGCGCGATCAGGGGCCGGGATTGACGGCGGCTCAACGCGAGCAGGCCGCGCAGCGCTTTTGGCGCGGGCGGCATGCTGGCGCCGGCAGCGGCCTGGGCCTGTCCATCGTCTCCGCGATAGCAGGGCGTTTTGGCGGCCGTCTGGAGTTGCTGGCCGGCGAGGAGGGCGGGTTATGCGCCGCCCTGACGCTGCCGGCGCTCAGCTCGACTGATGAAGGCGCATGAAGGGCGGCGCGGCCACCACGTCCGGCACGCTGCTGCTGACCGGGTTCTGCATCACCTTCTGCGCTACCAGCTTCAGTTCGTACATGATGCCGATGGCGGCGTCCAACTGCTGTGGCTGACCGTTGAAGGTGCGGTCCAACGCGGCCAGCAGGTTTTGATAAGCCTGGTAGAACTGGGCGCCGCTGATGGCCGCGCCGCTGCCGGCCGGGTAGTCGCTGAGCGCGGCGTTGGGCAGCAGATTGAACACGCCGGTTTCGTCCAGCGGCACCGGCTCGCCGGTGTAGGACCAGCCTGAGGGGCTGGCGTAATCGCGGATCAGTCGCTTGCCGTAGTAGATTTCGCCAAACTTGAAATAGTGGGCGTAGCTGCCGCCGGCGTCTTCCTTGGGATTGATCCAGTCGTCCTCTACCTGCACGCCCTCGCCTTGGCGCACGATGGTGTCTATCACCGCGCGGGCGCTGGCCATATCGTAGACCTTGCCGTCCGGACAGCCCGGCACCTCGTGCGGGAACCACTGGCTGACGTCCACCTGCTCGTCCAGCCGCGGCTGGGCGAAGCAGTCGTGGCCGTGGTTTTCCAGGTGTTGCAGCCGTTCCAGTATCGCCTGGTAGAAGCGGCCGATGGAGTCGAAACCGGGTTGGTTGTCGACATAGGCCTGGGTTTCTCCGGGCAGGATGGCCTGGGTGTCCGGACGTTCTATCTCCATGAACACTTCCTGCGCCTGCTGCCGGCTCAGCGCCTTGAGGCTGACGATGAGACCGGTGTCCACGCACATCGGCAGCGGTCCCGGGTAGTTGAGCGCCTGGCCGTCTTCGACGACGCGCGGGTTGCCGCCGATGGCGATCAGGGTGTTGGCGGCCAGGGTCATGTGCAGCATTTCCTCCACCACTACCGATTGCATCAGCGCGCGCGCTTCCTGGTTCTGGCCGGGCTTGATGGAGAACAGCGCGGTCAGGTAAGTGGGGATGGTGGACAGCTCCAGCCGCACCGCGCCGGCCAGCATGGTTCGCACATGTTGGATGTGGTCGGCCTGGCGCAGTTCGTCCATCAGTTCTTGGCGTATCTTCAGCATCGCTTGGTTTCCTTGGAAGGTCGGATGACGGGGCCGAGGTCAGCCGCGGGGCTTGCGCAGCTTGCTGGCGGACGGCGAGCTGAGCGTGGCGGCGATGTCGGCCTGGCTGGGCGGCGCGCTTTGGCGCAGCGGGCAGCGCTTGCCGTACATCAGCTGGCGGTCGAAGGTTTTGCCGGTGCGGTCTATCACGTTCTGGAAGTAATTGATCAGCATGCGCCGTTTGCTGGCGGACAGATCGCGCGTCACCGGCATCTGGTCCGGATCTTCAATGGGCTTGTCGAAGACGAAGCGCATGATGAAGGCGCTGGCGTCGGCCACCGCCTGCTTGGAAAAGTCGAACAAGCCCTGGCTCATCACCGGGTAAAGGTTGGCGTATTGCTGCAGGATGGGCTGCACGTCCTCCCAACGGGGATTGTCCAGATCTATGTCCTGGCCCGGCTGCGGGAAGCTGCTGAACACCACCACCGCCAAGTTGTCGTAATGCTGCTGCAGGGCTGGATCGGAACCGGCCAGATTGTAGGAAAGGGTGAACAGCTGGCCGTCCATGTATTCGCGCGGGGTGCCGAAGCTTTCCGGACCATGCAGGGTGATGGCGGCCCGGCCGGCCTGGTCGGTGATTGGCGCCGCCGGGCTGATGCGGATGGCGGCGTTGGGCACGTTGTTGACCGGCAACAGCGCGCGCGGGGTGGTGCCCGCGGTGGCGTCGGCGGGGGTGTTGCCGTAGTCCAGCATCGGCGCGCCGGCCCAGAAGGCCAGCTCCGCGCCGGCCAGCGGCTGGCCGTAGCATGCGGCGTAGATATGAGTGTGCAGGTGGTTCTTGTCCGGGTGGTTGGGATCAAGGCGGATGGCGAAGTCCTCGGCGCGCACCTCATTGCCCAGCAGTACTTCGCGCACGCAGACCGTGGCGCGCCCCTGGGCGTCCACCGGCTGAACGATGGCCAGCGGCAGCGGCTGGCTGGCCAGCCGCAGTTGCGTTTCGCTCAACGGTACGGACTGGATGCCGGATTGCTGGTCTTGCAGCGTTTGCGAGGCGTCCACGCCGGCGATGACGGTGTAGTCGTCAGGCCCTATCTCCGCGTCCTGCGCGGTCAAGGCATTGTGCAGGATGGCGTACTGAAGCGCCGGCAGCGCGGCGATCTGGTTGTTGCCGTCCAACGGCAGCGCGTTGCTCAGGTCCACTTGCAAGCTGGCGCTGTCCGGGTCTAGCCAGGAGGAGAAACAGCCGATGCCGTTGCCGGACACCGAATCCTGCAGGCTGTTTTGCGTGGTGGGCATGAAGCGGCGGCCCAGGATGAAGGAGCGCGGCTGGCCGGTATAGGCCGGGCCGATGGCGCCGAGCACGGTGCCGTAGCCGAACAGCGGCGAGCCGGCGTTCATATCGTAGCCGTAGGTGGTCAGGCGGATGGATAGCCGATCCTGATCGCTCAGTTCGATCAGACGCGCCAGCAGCGGGCTGTCGAAGCCGTCCAGATGCCAATGGATATTGGTGAGCACGGATTGGAAGATCGCCGAGGCGCCCATATCGCTGCCGTTGCCCTGGCCGCGGCCGAACCACAGATCGCGGAAGGGGTTGCTCTGGTAGTCGGCGGTCATCAGCGGCGTGCCGTCCGGCTTGAGCAGCGACACCGCCAGGCCGTAGACATTGGAGGCCAGCTGCCAGTCCGGGTCCAGGTCCACCATCTTGGCGGACGGCCTGCCAATGGCGTTGCCCACGCTACAGGACAGCAACGGGTCTTGCGCCGGGTTGGTGACCAGAATGCCGCTGGGCCCGCGCAGGCTGGTCACCTGGCAGTTGGCGAAGCGCATGATGGCGGTGCCGGTGGGGTGCCACCAGCCGTTGTAAGTCTTGGTGTTGCCGGCGGCGTCCGCTTGCTGGAATTCCTGGAAGTGGGCTTCGAAGTTGGCGTTGTCAAAATGGCGCGGATCGTTGTTGACGGTGGAGACGTCGGCCTGGAACTGGCCAGAGAAGGCCAGACGGGGGAACTGCAGATAGCTCATATTGGCTCCTTGCTGGCAGGAAAATCCGCGGACGGCTGTCGTGGGCGATTTAATTCCATGGGCATAGCGCGGGTATAGGCGGCGCTGGCCGTAAGGGCAATGTTCTTTAGGACAGGTGGATGCCGGGCACGGCGCGGCCCGGTGGAGAAGGCGGGGCTTAGTGGGGAGTGTGTTGCCGGTACTGGCGAATCAGCGTCTGCGCGTCGGGATCCGGGCGAAGGCCCAGTCGGGCGGCGCGTGAGCCGTCCACCTGCGCCGGCCAGCCGGAGACGATGGCCTGGATGGCCGCGTCGGGCTCAAAGCGCACCAGCCGCCGCGTCGCTGCGCCGGCTTCCTGTTCCAGCGCATCCAGCAACTCGCCCACGCGCAAGCTCAGCGCCGGCAGATTGAGCGCGGTGCGGCCGCCAAACTCCGCGTGGCTGGCTTCAAACGCCGCGATCAGGCCGGCGATGGTATTGGCCGGCGAGGCCAGCGCAACCAGGGTGTCCGGCGGTACCGGGCAAACCGCGGGCTGGCCAGCCAACGGTTCGCGGATGATAGCGGACAGAAAGCCGGACGCCGCGCCGTTGGGGCGGCCGGGGCGTACCGCCACCGTCATCAGCCGCGCGCTGCGGCCGTCGATATAGCCCTTGCGGCTGTAATCGGCCACCAGTTGCTCGCAGATGAATTTCTGCGCGCCGTAAGAGGTTTGCGGCGCGGGAAGGCTGCGGTCGTCGATTACGGCGGGCAGCGGCAGCGCCGGATCGGCGCCGAATACCGCCACCGAGCTGGAGAACACCAGCCGCGGCCGCCTGCCGGCACGTCGCAGCGCGTCCAGCAGCGCGCGCGTGCTGTCCAGATTGGCGCTCAGGCCCAGGTCGAAGTCGCGCTCGCACTCCGCCGACACCGCCGAGGCCAGATGGAACACGCCGTCCAGTGCATGGCCGGGCAATGAGTCCGCCAACTGGAGCAGATCGCCGACGAAGGTGTCAACGCGCGGATCGAGCTGCAAATCCATCGCCGGCGGGTGTAAGTCGGCCAGCAGCAAGCGCTCGATTTTATGAGTGTCCAGCCGGCCGCGTTGCAACAGCTCGCGCGCCAGTCTGTCGCCGATGAAACCGGCCGCGCCGGTGATCAGTATTTTCATTGTTTGTCCCTCCAGGCTTGCCACCAGTCAAGGCCGGCGCGGGTATCGCCGCGCGGGCGGTATTCACAGCCGACATGGCCGGCGTAGCCGAGCGCGTCCAGCTGAGCGAACAGGGCGGGGTAGTCGATCTGGCCGTCTTCGGGTTCGTGGCGGCCGGGCACGCCGGCGATCTGGATGTGGCCAAGCCGCTCCCAGACGCGGGGCAGCCAGGCCAGCGGATCGCCGTCGCTGATACGGCAGTGGTAGCAGTCGAATTGCAGCCGCAGATTGGCTGCGCCTACGGCGGCGATGCAGTCCAGCGCCTGCTGCTGCCGGCTCAGAAAATAGCCGGGCATGTCGGTGGCGTTGATCGCTTCGATCAACAAAGTGATGCCATGGGGCGCCAGCCGGTCGGCGGCTCGGCGCAGATTGGCGAGATAGACGTCGCGCGGTGCGGCGTCGCCCGGTGGCGGGGTGCCGGCCATCGCGTGCAGGCGGCGGCAGCCGGTGGCCAAGGCGTACTCCAGCGCGAGCTCCACGCCGGTGGAGAATTCTTGCTCGCGGCCGGGCAACGCCGCCAGGCCGCGCTCGCCGGCGGTCCAGTTCCCCGGCGGCAGGTTGAACAGCGCCAGGGTCAGATCGTGCTCGCGCAGGCGGCCGGCGATGTCGGCGGCTGGCCAGTCGTAGGGGAACAGGCATTCCACCGCGCGGAAGCCGTCGGCGGCGGCGGCGGCGAAGCGCTCCAGAAACGGAAGCTCGGTGTACAGCAGGGTCAGGTTGGCGGCGAAACGCGGCATGGCGGCTCCTTGAAGGCTAGCGGTTGACCAGGGTGGCGGGGATTCTCAGCACCGCCAGCGCGCCTATCACCAGGCATAGCGCCAGCAGTGTCAGGCTGACGGCGTTGCTGCCGGTCAGGTCTTTCAACGTGCCCACCAGAAAGGGGCTGGCAAAACCGGCCAGATTGCCCACCGAGTTGATGATGGCGATGCCGGCCGCCGCCGCGCCGCCGCTGAGAAAAGCCGTGGGCAACGACCAGAATAGAGGCGCGCAGCTGAGCACGCCAGCGGCCGCCAGGCACAGCGCCAGCAGCGACAACGCGGTGCTGTCCGGAAACAGCGCCACTGCGACGAAGCCGGCGGCCGCGGTCAGCGCCGGCAGCGCCAGGTGCCAGCGGCGTTCACGCCGGGCGTCGGCGCTGCGGCCCAGCAGATTCATCGCCAGCACCGCGGCGAGGAAGGGGATGGCGCTGAGCAGGCCTATGGCCAGATTGCTGGCCACTCCGGTGTTGCGGATGAAGCTGGGCAGCCAGAAGGTGACGCCGTACTGACCCATGACGAAGCAGAAATAGATCAGGCACATCAGCCAGACGCGGCGGTCGGCGAAAGCGTCGCGCGCGCTGCCGCGCGGCGGCTTGTGGGCATTGTCGGCGTCCAGTTCGGCGCTTAGCCGCGTTTTCTCTTCCTTCGTCAGCCAATGGGCCCGCTCGGCGGAATCCTCCAAGCAGCGCAGCACCACCAGGCCCAGCAAGACGGCGGGCACCGCTTCCAGCACGAACATCCATTGCCATCCTGCCCATCCGGCGATGCCGGCCATGCCGTCCATGATCCAGCCGGACAAGGGGCTGCCGAAAATGCCGGACAAGGGAATGGCGGACATGAACAGCGCCACCATGCGCGCGCGGCGATGGGAGGGGAACCAGTAGGTCAGGTAGAGGATGATGCCGGGATAGAAGCCGGCTTCGGCCGCGCCCAGCAGGAAGCGCAAGGTGTAGAAGGCCGCCGGCGTTTCCACCCAGGCGAAGGCGGCGGAAATCAGGCCCCAGGTGATCATGATGCGGGCGATCCACACCCGCGCGCCGATCCGGTTCAGCGCCAGATTGCTGGGCACTTCGAACAGGAAATAGCCCAGAAAGAAAATGCCGGAGCCCAGACCGAAGATGGTGTCGCTGAAAGCCAGGTCCCGGCTCATCTGCAGCTTGGCGAAGCTGATGTTGACCCGGTCCAGATAGGCGGCGACATAGCACAGCATCAACAGAGGCATGATGCGCCAGGCGATCTTGCGATACAGCGCGGCGCCGGGCTGCGAGCCGACGGTGTCTTGAGGTGCGATGGCATCCATTCTGCTCTCCTTACAAAGTGGTACGAGGCTTACCAACTGGCGCCAAAGCGTTGGCGCAAGTCGTCGATCTGCGCGGGGCTCAAGGGCGTGGGCTGTCCCTGGGTCAGCAGCCACAAGCGCGCGTTTTCTTCCAGTTCTTCCAGCGTGGCCATGGTGGCGGCCGGGCTGGGCCCCCAGACGGTGGGGCCCAGCCGCTCCTGCATCACCGCGCGCAGGCGCAGGCCCTTGGCACGGTGGCGGGTCAGGGTGTCGGCAAGCCAGTGCGCCGCATGCGGATCACCGGGACTCAGGTAGGGGATGCAAGGCACATGGCCCACCTTCATCACGTAATACGGCGTCAGCGGCGGCAACAGATCGGTTTCGTTCCAAGCGCGCAGCAGGCTGAGCGCCACCAAGTGGCTGGAGTGGGTATGCAGCACGCAGCCGGCATCGGGCTCCAGATCATAGAGGCGCTGGTGCAGCAGATGGCTCTTGCTGGGCGGCGGGCCGGCCAGGCGCTCGCCGTCGGCATTCAGCCAGGCCAGCGTTTCCGGCTCGAGAAAGCCGAGGCAGGCGTCGGACGGAGTGATCAGCAGGCCGCCGCCGGCGGCGGTTGGCACGCGGGCGCTGATATTGCCGGCGCTGGAGTGGACATAACCGCGTTGAAACAGCGATTGGCCGACGCGGCAAATCTCCCGGCGTAAATGGAATAGGTCTGGATGCATCGTGCTCTCTCGGTTCAGTGGCTGTCGCCAAGCGCGGCGCTGAAGAAATCGTCGGCGCCGAAGTTGCCGGATTTGAGCGCCAGCCATAGCGGCCGGCCCTCCGCTTGTGTCCAGGGCACGCCGGGGCAGATGGCCGGGCCGACGCGAAGCGTCTCCGCGCCCAAGGCCTGAACGACGGCGCCCGAGGTTTCGCCGCCGGCCACCACCAGGCGGCGGACGCCGGCGGCTGCCAGACCGCGGGCGATGTCCGCCAGGCAGGCTTCCACTAGCTGACCGGCGCGCTCCGGGCCTAAAGCCAGCTGCGCCGCGGCGACGTCTTCCGGCGGCGCGCTGGCGTAGATCAGCACCGGCTGCCGCTGTGTGGCGGCCCAGTCCAAGGCTTCGCCGGCGCCGGTCTGGCCGGTGGCCAGGCGCAATGGGTCCAAGCGCCAGGCGGGGCGGTCGGCCGCGATCCAATGGCGTATCTGGCGCTGGGTGGCTTGCGAGCAGGAACCGGCCAAGACCGCGGCAGCGCCGTCAGCCGGTGGCCACGGGCCGGCCGCGACCGCGGGCTGGAACCAGCGCCGCGCTGCATAGGCGGCCGGCAGTCCGAGCGCCAGGCCGGAGCCGCCGGTGAGCAGAGGGTGTTCGGCGCAGGCTTCGGCGAGGGCGAATAGGTCGGCATTGTCGAGCGCGTCGGCGATGGCGAAGCGGTATTGGCCGCCGCGCAGGCGAGCGCATTCTGCGCGGATGGCAGCCGCGCCCTGGCTGACCGTGGCGCGGCTCAGCAGGCCCACCTTGCCGTGGCTTTGCGCCTGCAGCACGCGCACCAGATTGGCGTCGCGCATCGGCGTCAGCGGGTGATCGCGCATGCCGGAGTCGGACAGCAGTTCTGTGCCGACGAACAAATGGCCCTGGTAGACGGTGCGGCCGTTGTCGGGCAGCGCCGGGCAGGCGATGGCGAAGTCGGCGTCTAGCGCTTGCAGCAGCGCTTCGGCCACCGGGCCGATATTGCCGCGTGGGCTGGAGTCGAAGGTGGAGCAGTACTTGAAGTAGTAGCGCAGCGCGCCATGGACTTGCAGCCATTCCAGCGCCGCCAGCGAGTCGCGCACCGCCTGTTGCGGCGGATTGGTTCTGGATTTGAGGGCGATGACCACCGCGTCGCTGTCGGCGGTGGGCGGGTGGCGTAGATCGGTTCGGATCGTGACGCGCATGCCGCTTTGGGCGAGCATGCCGGCGATGTCGGTGGCGCCGGTGAAGTCGTCGGCGATGACGCCTAGTAACATGGGCAACTCCTGTCGGTGAGAAAGGGATGCAGCCTGTCTGGCGAACGAAAGGGCTTCGTTCATGTTGTATGGTTATCATACAAATTGAGGCGAGTCACGTCGTCGGCGGCCGCTGGCGGCAAGGGAGTGTCGCCAAATGCCAACATCGGCCTCGTCGCGAAGGGGCGATGGGCGGGGTGCTATAGTGGCTGCTACGCGCCGGCGAGCGGCAGGCATGGGAGGGGGAAACGCTTGTGACAATGATGTTTCAGCAAGCCCAGACGGGGGCAAGATTATCCGAGCAGGTGGCTGAGGCGCTGGCGGGCGGCATTCGCGACGGCGCCTGGACGCCGGGCAGCAAGCTGCCGACCGAGGCGCAACTGGCACAGCAATTCAAGGTCAGCCGCACCGTGGTACGCGAGGCGATGTCGCAGTTGAAATCGCTGGGTTTGGTGGAGTCGAGGCAGGGTTATGGCGTGCTGGTGTTGGCGCCGGGCCGGGCGCCGCTGAATTTCGGCGCGACGGAGGCGCATTCGGTCAGCGCGGTGGTGCAGATGGCGGAAGTGAGGCGGGGTCTGGAGGCCGAGGCGGCCGGCTTGGCGGCGTTGCGGCGCGACCCTGCCGCCTTGAAGGCGATCCGCGCCGCGCAGGCGGCGGTGGAAGCGGCCAGCCGTTCCGGCAGCGGGGTGGACGAAGACGTGGCCCTGCACCGTTGTATCGCCCAGGCCGCCGGCAATCCCTTCCTGCTGGAGACCATGGATTACCTGGCAGCTCATCTGCGCGGCGCGGTCGCCGTGTTGCGCGCGTTCGAAAGCAATGATCCGACGATGCTGGCCGAGGTCAACGCCGAACACGCGGCCATTGTCGACGCCATCGCCGCCGGCGACGCCGAGGCGGCGCGGCAGGCGGCGACGCGCCATATGGATCAGGCGATCCGGCGCATCCAGGCGGCTGGGCCGGAGTTCTGGCTGGCCGAGGGCTATAGCCTGGCGCAGGCGCTGGAGCGGGACTGAAGAGGCCCCATCCCGCGCAGAGAGACTTACTCCGCGCCTAGCGACATCGCGTGCTTGAACACATTGCCCGGGTCGTATTTGCGCTTGATCGCCACCAGCTCCGGATACAGCGCGCCGTAATACAGCTCGCCCCAGCTATAGCCGGGCGTGCCCGGCCGCGCGCCGTTCAACATGTCCACGTCCGGGTAGTTGATGTAGCAGCCCTCATAGGGCGAGTCCGGCAAGGCCGCCGAGGCCGGATAGGGTGTGCCGTTGAAACCGTCGGCGGCGTAGACGGCGTCGAAGAAGTCGCGCATCCAGCGCAGATGCTCAGCGTCGTTGGCCGGGTCGGTCCAGTAGCTTTGGTACTGCAACTTCATTACCGAGGCGCGCTGAGGCACCGCGGTCTGGTTGTCGGCCGGGTCGAATCCGTTGTTGCCGGCGCCGCGGTGGTTGATCGCGCCGCCGTAGGAATCCACTTGCAGCAGCGACTGGGCAAGGTCCTGGTTGTCGGGATCGGATGTCAGATGCAGGTGGATGGCTTTGCATTCTTCCGCGGAGAAGTTCTGCTTCATGTAAGCGGATTTGTACTTGCCGCGCTGGTTGTTGCCGGAGCCGTTCAGCGTCTGAGTGGCGTACAGCCAGTCCATCGCCTGCGCGTGTTCCGGCAAGGGAGCGGCGTTTTTGGGCTGCGAGCGGTGCGGAATATGGGGCAGGTGGCCGCCGCCGGGCAGGTAGGTATTGAGCAACTGCGGCCGGGTCACTTGCTTGATGCGCTGGTAGAAATCGTTGAAGGGCGCGGTGTGGTTCAGCTTGCCGTCCCTGTCGGTGTATTGCACCACCAGGCCCAGGTTTTTAGCGCTGATGTGGGTGAGCTTGAGCAGGCTGAACAGGCCGTAGCCTTCGGGCTCGCTGTCCGCCTCCTGCCAATATTGGCCATAGGTTTGCAGCAAGTCGGTGAAGCGGCCTAAGTCTTTGAAGTCGTTCCAGTCGAATTGCAAGAGCTGCACGCCCACCTGCTGCGGCGCCGGCGGCAAATCGTCAAAGTAATAGCTGGTGATCAGGCCGACATTGCCGCCGCCTGCCCCCTTGCACAGCTTGAGCAAGTCGGCGAATTCATTGTCGGCGCGGGCGTGCACCTTGCGCGCCTTGCCGCCGTCCGCAAGCAGAATGTCCACCGCGCTCAACCAGTCCACGGTCAGGCCCTGCAGCCGCGACAGCAGGCCGTAGCCGCCGCCGCTGATGTGGCCGCCGGCGCCCACTGAGTAGCAGGAGCCGCCGGGCACGGTCTTACCGGTGAGTTTGTACAGGCCAACGTAACCGTCCCAGTTTTGATTGCCGGCTAGAAGCTGAAAGCCGTAGCGGCGGCCGTCCGCCGCCACGTCGCGGCGTAGGCCGGAGAGCTGGCCGATGTCTATGATCAGGCCGCCGGGATTGTTGCTGACGAAGCCTTCGTAGCAATGGCCGCCGCTGCGGATAGTGGGATTGAGCTTGTGGTCAAGCGCGTATTGCAGAGCGGCGACGGCCTCGGCTTCATCGCTGCAGATGATGATGCCGCCCGCGGCCTGGCCAGCTGCCGGCCAGCGAAGATTGAAGCCTTTTTTCAGCGTTTCGTAGCGATGGTCGTCCGGGGTGATGGCATTCAAGCCCATAGCGTTTTCTCCTTGTGCGGCCGGGGTGGCGGCGTCTATTTGATTTGCATGACATTGTTTTATAGACGAGCCGAAAGCGGAGAAAGCTGGCAAATGCTGAGCGTGAGAGGGTTTGAGTGTTTTATCGCTTCATTGCCGGCGCTCGATGCTTGAAACAGCTGGGTTTTGTTCTGGCATGAAATGACATTTGTATGTTGCTTTGCTACGCTCCCAGCCAAATTCAGGAGCGAGCGGACATGATCAAGCAATGGATGGGCCTGGCCCTGCTGGCGGGAAGTTTGAGCGGCGCGGCGCAGGCCGGGGAGGCGTTTGGCGCGCCGGGGCTGACGGCGGTGCGCGGCCCGGCGGCCAAGTCTTTCGTGGGCGTGGCGGCGGAGGGGCCGTCGCGGGTGTATTTTACCGGCTATCGCGGGGTGGTCTCCGAGGTGTTCTACCCGGCGGTGGACACCCAGGCGGCGGTGGACCTGCAATTCCTGGTGGGCGACGCCGGCGGCGGTTTCGTCGATGAGGAAAAGCGGCAGGACTACCGCGTACAGCGGCTGCATCCGCGCAGCATGAGCTGGCAGGCGCAGACCGGCAACGCGGCCCATCACTGGCGCATCAGCAAGCGCATCTTCACCGATCCGGCGCGCGACGCGCTGATCCAGCGCGTCACCTTCAGCGCGCTGGACGGCCGCCGCGTCGGCGATTTCCGACTCTATTTGCTGTTCAAGCCTTATCTGGACAATGCCGGCGCCGGCAATAGCGCCGCCACCCTGGCGCGCGCCGGCGGCGACGCGGCCTTGGCGGCCAGCCACAATCAGCGCGCCTCGGCACTGCTGAGCAGCCTGCCGTGGAAGACGCAGAACGGCCGCCGCATGCTGTCCAGCGGTTTTGTCGGTTTGAGCGACGGCTGGACCGATCTGCTGGGCGGCGCGGCGGACAAGCGCATGGACTGGACCTTCGATTCCGCCGGCAACGGCAATGTGGCGCAGATGGGCTGGCTGGATGCGGGCGACCCGCGCGCCACCAGCGTGTCCTTCGACGTGGTGCTGGGATTCGGCGCCAGCCAGGGGCAGGCGCTGGACACGGCCGCCGCCGCCCTGGGCGGTGATCTGGATGCGGCGCAGCGGCGCTACGACGCCGGCTGGCAGGCCTACGCCGCCGGCCTGTCCGATCAGGGCGGCAGCGCCGACGATGGCTACTACCTGGCGGCGATGACGCTGAAAACCATGCAGGACAAGGCCAGCGGCGCGATGGTGGCCGGCCTGGGCACGCCGTGGGGGGCGACCCAGGGCGACGCCAACGCTGGCGGCTACCATCTGGTGTGGCCGCGCGACCTGTTCAAGTTCGCCAACGCCCTGCTCACCGCCGGCGACCGCGCCACCGCCGCGCGGGTGACGGACTATTTGTTCAATACCTTGCAGCAGCGTCGCGACTGCGGCGCGGCGGAATACGACGCCGCCGGCTGCCCGGACGGCTTCAGCCGCAACGGCCGTTTTCCGCAAAACGCCTGGGTCAGCGGCGCGCAGTATTGGCAGGGGACCCAGATGGACGAGCAGGCCATGCCCATCCTGCTGGCCTGGCGGCAGGGGCCGGCGGTGTATTCGCCGCTGTGGCCGCGCATCAAGCTGGCCGCCGATTACATCCTGAACGCCGGGCCGTGGACCTATCAGGAGCGCTGGGAGGAGAACAGCGGCTACTCGCCGTCCACGCTGGCGGCGCAGATCGCCGGGCTGGCCGCCGCCGCCGACATCGCCCGCGCCAACGGCGACGACGCCAGCGCGGCGCGCTATCTGTCCGCCGCCGATTACTGGCAGCAGAACGTGGACGCCTGGACCTTCACCCGCAGCGGCGGCTTTGGCGACGGCCGTTATTATCTGCGCCTCAACCCGTCGGCGCGCGCAGGCGGAGCCAGCCGCGCCGGCCAGGCGCCGGCGCTGGGGCCGGATACGCCGCAAACGCTGGAAGTGAAAAACGGCGGCGGTAGCCGCGACGCGCGCCGGGTGGTGGACGGCGGCTTCCTGGAACTGGTGCGCATGGGGGTGAAGCGCGCCGACGATCCGGCTGTGCTCGCCACGCTGGGCATTTACGACGCGGTGCTGGGCCAGCGGCTGGAACTGCCCGGCGTGCCGGCTTTGCCGGTCAACGCCTGGTTCCGCTACAACTTCGACGGTTATGGCGAGCGCAACGACGGCGGTGATTTCGCCGGCAGCGGCGTGGGCCGGCTGTGGCCCATCTTCACCGCCGAGCGCGGCATCTATGAAATTGCGCGCCAGGGCGGCGGCGCGGCCGGCCAGCCGTATCTGGCCGCGCTGAAACAGCTGGCCACGCCTGAGGGCATGCTGCCGGAGCAGGTGTGGCCGCACAGCGCGGTGCTGCCGGACGGCTGGGCGGTGGAGACGCCGGCCGGTAACCGCGCCGGCACGCCCACCCGCTCGATCGCGCCGCTGAGTTGGGCGATGGGCGAATACATCAGCCTGCTGGCTTCCATCCGCGCCGGCCGCGTCGTCGATCTGCCGGAAGCCGCCTGCGCGCGTTACTACGCCTGCCGCGTTGAACCCAAGGCCGGAGAGGCGACGGTGGAGATCCAGGCTGCCGCCGAGACCAGCTGGGGGCAGCAGCTGTACGTGACCGGCGCGGCGCGCGCTCTGGGCAATTGGAACACCGACCTGGGCCTGCCGGCGGACGCGGCGGCCTACCCGCTGTGGAAGACCCGGGTCAATCTGCCGGCCGGCCAGCGCATCGAGTACAAGTACTACCGCAAGAACGCCGACGGCAGCGTGAGCTGGGAGCAGCGCGCCGGCAACCGCGTGTTGCAGGCGCCGGCCGGCGGGCTGACGTTGAATGATCAGGTGAACTGGTAAGAGCCTGTTCAAAGCCTGCTGCGCTTCGGCGATACGGCGTTAAAAACGAGCTCAAAATGCTCATGTACCACTTGTACATTCCGCTTTTTCGCTCGTTTTCGCCTTGTCGCGCTCTTGCTCGCGAGACTTTGAACAGGCTCCAATACGCTATTGATTTATTTGGAATATTGAAAGCAAATTTAATTACTTTTTGATATTAAACATGGCTTTTATAGTGTGCTGAGTCCCCCTTGTTCAGGAACTCGCCATGTCCATGTTCATCTCCCGCCGTTCCCTGCTGGCGCTCAGCCTCGCCAGCCTGTCCTTCCTCGCCTTGGCGGCACACGCCGCCGAGGCGCCCATCGTCATCGGCTACCAGACCGGGGTCGATCCCTCCAAAGTGGCCCAGGCCGACGGCTTGTATGAAAAAGCCATCGGCCGGCCGCTGCAGTGGCGCAAGTTCGAGAGCGGCGCGGAAGTGCTCGCCGCGCTGGCTTCCGGCGACGTGCATATCGCCGATCTGGGCTCCAGCCCGCTCAGCGCCGCTGCCACCCGCCAACTACCGATCCAGACCTTTCTGATCGTCGCCGAGATCGGCAACTCCGAGGCGCTGGTGGCGCGCAAGGGCAGCGGCATCAAGACCCCGCGGGACCTGATCGGCAAAAAGGTGGCGGTGCCCTATGTCTCCACCACCCATTACAGCCTGCTGGCCGCGCTCAAACACTGGAAGCTGGACCCGGCCAAGCTGTCCATCGTCAATCTGCGCCCGTCCGAGATCAGCGCCGCCTGGCAGCGCGGCGACATCGACGCCGCCTATGTCTGGGACCCGGCGCTGAGCCAGACGCTGAAAACCGGCTCGGTGCTGGTCAATTCCGAACAAGTGGGGCAATGGGGCGCGCCCACCTTCGAAGCTTGGGTGGCGCGCAAGGATTTCGCCGCCGCCCAGCCGCAGGCGCTGGCCGCCTTCGCCAAGGTGACTTTGCAGGCCTTCGCCGATTACCGCGCCAAGCCGGCGGCCTGGAGCGCCGGCTCGCCGCAGGTGGCCAAGATCGCGCGGCTGACTGGGGCCGATCCGGCGCAGATTCCCGGCCTGCTGGCCGGCAGCCGCTTCCCGCTGGCGCAGGAGCAGCTGTCGCCGCGCTTGCTGGGCGGCGGCACCGCCAAGGCGCTGCGCGACACCGCGCTGTTCCTGAAGGAGCAGAAGAAGGTGGAAGCGGTGCTACCGGATTATCAAGCCTATGTCGAGCCGCGCTTCGTGCGGCTGGCGCAGCCGCGCTGAGCGCCAGGAGGCCGCGATGGCGAGCTTGATCGTGGAAAACGCCGGCGTCAGCTACGCCGGCCCGTCCGGCCCGGTGCAGGCGCTGGACCGGGTGTCGCTGGAGCTGCGTTCCGGCGAAATCGTGGTGGCGCTGGGGCCGTCCGGCTGCGGCAAGTCCACCTTGCTGGGGCTGATGGCCGGTTTTCAGACGCCCAGCCAGGGCCGGGTATTGGCCAACGGCCGGCCGGTGCGCGGACCGGGAGCGGACCGCGGCGTGGTGTTCCAGGACGACGCGCTGATGCCCTGGCTCAACGCCGAGGACAATGTGGCCTTCGGCTTGCGCCTGCGCGGGGTGCCGCGCGAGCAGCGGCGGCGCGAGGCGCGCCGCATGCTGGGCTGGGTGGGGCTGGAGGCCTTCGCCGGCCACGCGCTCAGTCAGATGTCCGGCGGCATGCGCCAGCGCCTGGGCCTGGCGCGCGCGCTGGCGGCCGATCCCGACTTCCTGCTGCTGGACGAGCCCCTGGGCGCGCTGGACGCGCTGACCCGGGAAAAGATGCAGTCGCTAATCCTCAGCCTGTGGCAGCGCAGCGGCAAGGGCATTTTCCTGATTACCCACAGCATCGAGGAGGCGCTGTTCCTCGGCACCGAGCTCTTGGTGCTGACGCCGCGTCCCGGCCGCATCGCGCTGAGGCAGAAGCTGGGTTTCGCCCATCGCTACGCCGCCGGCGAATCGGCGCGCTCGATCAAGGCCGATCCCGCCTTTATCGCCATGCGCGAGCATTTGCTGGACTGGATTTTCCGCGCGGAGGAGGCCGACCATGCCGCCGCTTGAACTGACTGAATTGGGCCCGGCCGCGCAGGCCGAGCTAAGCGCGCCGCCGCCGGCCCATCCTCCCGTCCCTCTCGCTGGCCGTTTCGCCGCCTGGCGTCGGCGCTGGCCCACCGCCTTGTCGGTGGGCGGCCTGCTGCTGCTGTGGTGGGCGGCCAGCGCCGGCGGCCTGGTGTCGCCGCTGTTTCTGCCCGGCCCGGCCCAGGTGGCGGCGCGGCTGGCGGACCTGGCGGTCAACGGCTTCATGGACGCCAGCCTGTGGCGTCACGCCGCCGCCAGCCTGGGCCGGGTGGGCCTGGCGCTATTGCTGGCCGCGGCCACCGCGGTGCCGCTGGGCATGCTGATGGGCCTGAGCCGGCGCGCGCATGCGGCGCTGGACCCATTGATCGAGTTTTACCGGCCGGTGCCGCCCTTGGCTTATCTGCCCCTGATCGTGATCTGGTTCGGCATCGGCGAAGCGAGCAAGGTGCTGCTGATTTATCTCGCCATCTTCGCGCCGCTGGCTATCGCCACCGCCGCCGGCGTGCGCCGCGCGGACCCGGCGCGGCTGCAGGCCGCGCGCTCGCTGGGCGCCAGCCGTGGCCAGCTGCTGCGGCTGGTGGTGCTGCCCAGCGCGCTGCCGGAAATCCTGACCGGGCTGCGCATCGGCCTGGGCGTGGGCTGGTCCACGCTGGTGGCCGCGGAGCTGGTGGCAGCCACCCGCGGCCTGGGCTTCATGGTGCAGTCCGCCGCCCAGTTCCTGGTCACCGACGCGGTGATCGCCGGCATCCTGATCATCGCCTGGATCGCGCTGGCCTTGGAGCTGGGGCTGCGTTGGGTGGAGCGACGCTTCGCCGGCTGGGCCGCGCCGGAACGGTTTTGAGCGGGTTTTCGATTTTTTGGATTTGAATCCGCTGAGCGGATAAGGAGCACAGTCATGAGCCTGCAACTGCAAGCCATCAGTCCGGCCCTGGGGGCCATCGTTTCCGGCGTCGACTTGAGCGCGCCGCTGTCCGGCGCCGAGCGCGACGCGATCGAAGCGGCGCTGCTGCGCCATCAGGTATTGTTCTTCGAGAACCAGCCGCTGACGCCGCGCCAGCAGCGCGACTTCGCCGCCCGCTTCGGAGATCTGCATCTGCATCCGGTCTACCCGACGGTGGCGGAGCAGCCGGAAATCATCGTGCTGGACACCCATGTCGACAATCTGCCGGACAACGACAACTGGCATACCGACGTCACCTTCATCGCCACCCCGCCGCTGGGCGCGGTGCTGTCGGCGCGGCAGCTGCCGGACGTGGGCGGCGACACGCTGTGGAGCAGCAACAGCGCCGCTTACGAGGCCTTGTCGCCAGCCTTGCGCGCGCTGCTGGACGGTCTCAGCGCCGAGCACAGCTTTATTCATTCCTTCCCGGAAAGCCGCTTCAAGGACACGCCGCAATACGCGCGCTGGCAACAGGCCAGCCGCGACCATCCGCCGGTGGTGCACCCGGTGGTGCGTACTCACCCGGTCACCGGCCGCAAAGGCCTGTTCGTCAACGAGGGCTTCACCACCCGCATCCTGGAGCTGGCGCCGCGCGAGAGCGATGCCCTGCTGGCCCTGCTGTTCGCCCATGCCGCGCGGCCGGAATTCACCGTGCGCTGGCGCTGGAAGGAAAACGATCTGGCGTTCTGGGACAACCGCGTCACCCAGCATTACGCGGTGGCGGATTACCTGCCGCAGCGGCGGGTGATGCACCGTGCCACCATATTGGGCGACCGGCCGCGTTGAGCGCGCTTCACTCCAGTGCAAACCACCCGGCCACGGCCGGGTTTTTTCATGCCTTTGGTTTAGCAGTGTGGCGCAGCGGCGTTAGGAGCAGCTTACACACACTGGCTAGACTTGGTTTAGAGGACATAAGCCGTTGCTGTTTTGGCATAAATTGCGTCGACCCCGCGCGGGGCGATAAGTATGATGTTCGACTTTCTGTGTTGGATGTCTTGAGAGAATAACAATGAAGATCGCAAAGAAATGCCTGGTACTCGCCATGGCGGCGGCCGCGGGGCTGAGCGGCTGCGCGACTGAAAGCTCGCGCGCGCTGACGGTTGCCCAGGTGGAAACCGCCGGCAAGCCTTACGCCGGACCGCGCTCCCCCATCGCGGTGGGCAAGTTCGACAACCGTTCCAGCTATATGCGCGGCATTTTCTCGGATGGCGTGGACCGTCTGGGCGGCCAGGCCAAGACCATCCTGATCACTCACCTGCAGCAGACCAACCGCTTCAATGTGCTGGACCGCGACAACCTGGAAGAAATGAAGCAGGAAGCCGCGTTCAGCAAGCAGGCGCAGGCGGTCAAGGGCGCCACCTATGTGGTGACCGGCGATGTGACTGAATTTGGCCGCAAGGAAGTGGGCGACCATCAGCTGTTCGGCATCCTCGGCCGTGGCAAGCAGCAGATCGCTTACGCCAAGGTCAACCTCAACATCGTCAAGGTGGCCACCTCGGAAGTGGTGTACTCCACTCAGGGCGCCGGCGAATACAGCCTGTCCAACCGCGAAATCATCGGCTTCGGCGGCACCGCCAGCTATGACTCCACGCTGAACGGCAAAGTGCTGGACCTGGCGATGCGCGAGGCGGTGAACAAGCTGACCGCGGCCATAGATTCCGGCGCCTGGCAGCCCGCCAAATAAGACCGGCTAACAAAACCCCTGATCCTGCGTTGCGCCTCCTTGTCGTACTACTGGTACTGCCTGCGTCGGCGCGCCTTGGCTCAGGTTCTCTGCGAGGTTTTGTTAACGGCTTTAAGCGTTAAGCAAGCCTCGAATGATTGCAGGACGGACCTTGCGGCCCGTCCGTGCTAGCTATTGCAAGATTGAACATCATGAAACACAAGATGGCGAAAACGCCGCTATTGGCGCTGGCCCTGCTGGGCGGCGCATTGTTGACCGGCTGCGCCAGTCAAAGCTCGCTGTACCAGTGGGAAAGCTACCAGCCTCAGGTGTACCAGCACTTCAAGGGCGCGGCGGCCGAAGAGCAAGTCACCGCGCTGGAGCGCGATCTGCAGAAAATCCGTTCCAGCGGCAAGACCCCGCCGCCGGGCTACCATGCCCATCTGGGCATGTTGTACGCCAACCTGGGCAAGGACGATCAGATGGTCCAGCAGTTCCAGACCGAGAAGCAGCTGTTTCCGGAATCCGCCGCCTACATGGACTTCCTGCTGAAGAAAGCCAAGAAGTGAAAGACCGCATCATGATCAAACGCATTGCCCAATGGCTGGCCTGCCTGGCCATCGCGGCGCTGGCCACCGGCTGCGCCACTCCCAAGCCCTACGACTACACCGCGTACAAGCAAAGCCGTCCGCGCTCCATCCTGGTGCTGCCGCCGCTGAACGAATCGCCGGAAGTGGCCGCCAGCCTCAGCATGCTGTCGCAAGTGACCATGCCGCTGGCGGAAGCCGGCTACTATGTGCTGCCGGTGACGCTGGTGGAAGAAACCTTCAAGCAGAACGGCATGAGCACGGCTTCGGACATCCACGGCGTGGCGCCGGCCAAGTTGAAGGACATCTTCGGCGCGGATGCGGCCTTGTACGTGACGGTGAGCAAGTACGGCACCAGCTACAGCGTGATCAGCAGCGACACCATCGTGTCCGCCAGCGCCAAGATGGTGGACCTGAAGACCGGCGCGGTGCTGTGGACCGGCTCCGCCTCGGCTTCCAACAACGAAGGCAATAACAATAACTCCGGCGGCCTGGTGGGCATTCTGGTGACCGCGGCCTTGAAGCAGATCATCAACACCGCCACCGATGCCAGCCACGATGTGGCCGGCATCACCAGCCAGCGGCTGTTCAGCACCGGCTATAACGGCGGCCTGCTATACGGCCCGTACTCTCCCAAGTACGGTACCGACTGATTCCGCAACGGATAGCAGACACCCAGCCCGGCGATGCCGGGCTTTTTTTGCGCCCGCGGTTTATCTTCAGGGGAAATCTTAATGGCATTTTAATTTAATGATTTTCAGGTAATATGCGTTCGCCATAAAAGCGGGCGGCATTTTGCCGGCCGCGGTCCATCACAATCACAAGAGAAACCGTCATGAAGAAATTTACGCTCGCCCTGTTGTTGTCCGCCGCCTTCGCGCTGCCCAGCGCCCAGGCGCTGGCCTGGGGTCAGGAAGGCCACCGCGTCACCGGCTACGTCGCCCAGCAACTGTTGAGCCCTCAGGCCAAGGCCGCGGTCAATCAGTTGATCCCCAACGCGGACTTCGCCCAGCTGGCCCTGTACATGGACCAGCACAAGCAGGAATTGAAGCAGCAGCTGCCGGGCTCGGATCAATGGCATTACAACGACGAACCGGTGTGCGACGGCGTGGAAGAGGACGATTGCCCCAGCGGCAACTGCGCGTCCAATCAGATCACGCGCTACAGCAAGGTGCTGGCCGACAAGAGCGCCAGCAAGTCCGCCCGCGCCCAGGCGCTGACCTTCTTGCTGCACATGATCGGCGACCTCCATCAGCCGCTGCACGCGGCCGACAACCACGACCGCGGCGGCAACGACGTCAAGACGCGGCTGGCCGGCAGCAACAAGACCGGCAATCTGCATTCGGTGTGGGACACCGCCCTGGTGCAGCAGGCCTTGAGCGGCGCCAACGAGCAGAGCTGGGCGACGCAGAACCTCAAGTACTACGCGCGCAACATCGCCGGCTGGCAGAGCGGGCAGGTCAATGACTGGATCAAGGAATCCAATCAGTACGCGCGCAGCGAGGTCTACGGCCCGCTGTCCAACTTCAGCTGCGGCAGCGCGCCCAGCGACGTGGCCTACCTGGACCGCACCTACCAGACCGCCGGCGCTCAGCTGGTCAAACAGCAGCTGGTCAAGGCCGGCGCGCGCATCGCCATGGTGATCAACCAGGCGCTGCAGTAAACCGGCGCGTCCGCGCTAGAATGGCGGCTCCGTCGTCACCGGAGCCGCCATGTCCATTCACGAGCTCAGCCTCAAGGGCTTCCGTTCCATTCGCCAACTGCGGCTGGAGCTGGAGCCGCTCAACGTCGTCGTCGGGCCCAACGGCTGCGGCAAATCCAATCTCTACAAGGCGGTGCGCCTGCTGCACGAGGCCGCTTGCGGTCGCCTGTCCGCGGCCTTGGCGGAAGAGGGCGGCATCCAGAAGGCGATGTGGGCCGGCGGCCTGCGCCGCGGCGACCGCAAGGGCGAGCCCAAGCGCATGACGTTGGCGGCGCGGCTGGCCGACTACGACTACGAATTGCAGCTGGGCTACCCCGAACCCAGCCGCAGCCTGTTCTCGCTGGACCCATTGGTGAAGGAGGAAACGCTGTGGCTGGCCGGCCAGGGCCGCCGTCCCTCGGCCCAGGTGCTGGAGCGGCGCAATCAGAGCGCCTTTCTCACCAGCGTGGACGGGGTCAGGACCACCTATCCATTGGGCCTGCAGGCCGAGGAGTCGGTGTTCGGCCAATTGGCTGAGCCGCATCTTTATCCCGAGGTGTCGCAAGTGCGGGAGACGCTGCGGCGCTGGCGTTTCTACCATGAGTTCGCGGTGTGGCCCGGCTCGCCGCCGCGCGCGCCGCAAGTGGGCATCCGCTCGCTGGTGCTGGCGCACGACGGCGGCAATCTGGCGGCGGCCTTCCAGACCATTGTGGAGATCGGCGACGTCGAATTGCTGCGCAGCGTGCTGGCCGACGCGTTTCCGGACAGCCGCTTCCAGGCGGAGGCGCTGCATGGCCGTTTCCAGATGCTGATGCAGCGCGACGGCATCCTGCGGCCGCTGGAGGCGGCCGAATTGTCCGACGGCACCCTGCGCTTCCTGTGCCTGGCGGTGGGCTTGCTCAGCCCGCGCCCGCCGGCCTTCATGGCCTTGAACGAGCCGGAAAACAGCCTGCACCCGGACTTGCTGCCGGCCTTGGCGCGGCTGATCGCCGAGGCCGACCGCCACAGCCAGCTGTGGGTAACCATTCGCCGCGCTTGGCGGAGCTGATCGCGCGCCACCGGCCACTGCGCCGTTTCACGCTGGCGCAGCGCGATGGCGAGACGGTGTTGGCGGATGAGGATTGAGTTGGGCTTGCGAGGTCGTTTAGGTATGGCTGGAAAGTGAAAATGTATGGATGCGAGGCGGAATATTTGCATGTAGAATCCCCGCCGCCATACCGTTTGAATATAAGAAAGAACTTTCCGTGAAAAAACTATTTGCCGCTGCTTCTCTGCTGGCGCTGCTGTCCGGCTGCGCCTCCACCACACTGGCCACGCCCGAGGCTGACGCCCAGGCCAAGCAGTTCAACACCCAGCCCAATAAGGCCCGCGTCTACATCTACCGCAACGAAGCGATGGGCGCCGCAGTAAAAATGAACGTGCTGGCCGACAACAAGGCTCTGGGCGACACCGTGTCCAAAACTTACATCATGGCCGATCTGGAGCCAGGCTCGCATACGCTGGTGGGCAAGGCCGAGAACGACTCCAGCCTGACCATGGACATGGTGGCCGGCAAGATCTACTACGTTTGGCAAGAAGTGAAGATGGGCGTAATGTACGCTCGCAACAAGCTGCAGAGCGTTGACGAGGCCGAAGGTCAAAAAGGGGTGAAAGAGTCCCAACTGGTGCAGTCGCCGCAATAAGACATGGCCCAAGCGTGGTGTAGCCTGCCGCGTTGCGCAAAAAAAACCCAAGCATCCGCTTGGGCTTTTTTCATGGCTCATACCACTCGCTCAGACCGGCTGCAGAAACAGCGCCTGCTCCGCCGCGCGGCGGCGGGTGAGGCCGGGCAGGACCTTGCCGCCGGCCTTGTTCCAGCGCGGGAACTGAGCGGCGGCGCCGGCGTAGTCGCGCTGATTGAGCAGGCGCAGCAGCGTGGAGTTTTGCAGCGAGCCCAGGCCCAGGTTGTAGCTGAAGCTGACCAGCGCGTCGAACTGGTTCTGGTTCAGCGGCACCGCGGCCAGCCGGGTGACGCCGGCTTCGAAGCGGCTCAGATCGCGCGCCAGCAGTGCGTCGGCCTGGGCCTGGCTGATGACCAGGCCCGGCGTCACGTCCGGACCGGTGTGGCCGTAGCCTATGGTCCAGACGCCCACCGCGTCCTGGTAGGCCTTGAGACGCAGGCCTTCGAATTGCTGGATCAGTTTGACGCCATTGGCGCTGATATTCATGTCGGGCTCCTGGGAAGGGCCCCCGGCGGACGCGGAGAAACGCTCGAAAGAATCTGAGGCGGGAGGAGAAGCGGGCGGGGGCGGGACCGGCCGCGCGGGGCGGTCCGGGTGCGTCGCTCCCATTATGCTCAGGGCCCGGAAACGGGCCGAGGCGACGGGTGTCAGTGACGGGAGAGGGGTATTTTTGCGGCTCCCCCACCCTAGGAGCGATTGCTCGTTATAGGTAGGGTGGGTGGAGCGTAGCGATACCCACGCGGGAATCCCATAGGGAGATGGCGTCGCGGAACGCAGCGCACTTTGACGCGGTTTTTAGTATACGAAGCGCTCGCGCAGGTCTTCCAGGTTCAGCTCTTTCAGAATCGCCTCCTGGCGTTCGCGCGCGCTGTTTTTGCGCTGGCCGGTGTACTTGGCGATGATCAGCTCGTTCTTCATCGAGTGCTCCCAGCCCACCAGCTCGGTGACGGTGAGCTGATAGCCGCGCGCTTCCAACTGCAGGCAGCGCAGCACATTGGTCAGATGGCTGCCGAACTCGCGGGTGTGGATGGGGTGGCGCCACATTTCGGACAGCGGGGTCAGGCCGAAGCTCTGGTTTTTCTTTTGGCGCAGCACGCCGGCCACTTCCGCCTGGCAGCAAGGCACCAGCACGATGTAGCGCGCGTTCTTGGCCAGTGCGAAGCGGATGGCGTCGTCTGTGGCGGTATTGCAGGCGTGCAACGCGGTGATGATGTCCACCTGCTGCGGCAATTGGTCCGAGGTGATCGACTGTTCCACGCTCAGGTTCAAAAAGCCCATGCGTTCGAAGCCCAGGCGGGCGGCCAGCTCTTGCGAGCGGCTGACCAGTTCCGGCCGGGTTTCGATGCCGTAGACGCTGCCGGCGGCCTTGTCCTTCAGGAACAGGTCGTAAAGGATGAAGCCCAGGTAGGACTTGCCGGCGCCGTGGTCGGCCAGGCTCATCTCGCCTTTTTCCGCCAGCACGTCGGCCATTAGCGGCTCGATGAACTGGTACAGGTGGTAAACCTGTTTCAGCTTGCGGCGGGTGTCCTGGTTGATCTTGCCGTCGCGGGTCAGGATGTGCAGCTCTTTGAGCAGTTCCAGCGATTGCTGTGGTTTGATCTCGGGAATCAGGCTCATGGCGGCCTCCTGCGAAAAACGAATCGCCGGATTTTAGTCCAATTCGCGGCGGCGCGCTTGGGAGCTGGTTTCAATGCTCCTGTCTAACTGTCCCGCCGAAGCGCGGCGGACATTCTCAGGCGTAGAGCCTGTTCAAAGTCTCGCGAGCTAAGGCGAGACAAGGCGGAAACGGCTGAGAAAGCGGAATGTACGCGTGGTACATGAGCATTTCGAAGGTGTTTTCAACGCCGTATCGCCGACGCGCAGCAGACTATGAACAGGTTCTCAGCCTGTACTGACCGGCTGCACGCTAATCCGCTCCAACCAGCGCAGCATGTCTTGCTCCACTTCCACGCGGTTGGTTTCGTTCAGCATTTCGTGGCGGCCGCCGGGGTAGACCGTGGTTTGCACGTCCAGCAGGCCGGCCTCGCGGTAGCGGATTTCCAGCTGGCCCAGCCCCAGCTTGCCCAGGCTGACCGGGTCGCGGCTGCCGGCCAGCAGCCAGACCGGACAGCGGCGCGGCAGGCTGTCGCCGCTCGCCTCGCCGCGTTCCATGGCGATAATGCCGCCGAACAAATCTATCCACAGGCCGGGGCAGGGGTCGAAGCCGCACAATGGGTCCGCCAGGTATTTGTCCACTTCCGCCGGGTCGCGGCTCAGCCAGTCCATGCCGGTGCGGGCGGGCAGAAAGCCCAGGTTGAAGCTGCCGAAAATCAGCCGCGCCAGCAGCCGGCTTGGCCGTTCCGGGCTGCCGAAGCGGGCCACCAGCCGCGCCAGGCCGCGCAGCAGCCAGGCCAGCGGGCGTTGGCGGTAGCCGGTGGCGGACAGCGCCAGGCCGGACAGCGCCGCGCCGTGGCGCAAGAAATAGGCGCGGGCAATGAAGGAGCCCATGCTGTGGCCGAACAGCGCCACCGGCAGGCCGGGATGTTGCTCGGCGGCATGGCGGCGCAGGGTCTCCACGTCGGCCACTACCTTGTCCCAGCCATTCTCGGCGGCGAAATGGCCGCGCAAGCGCGGCGCGGCGCCGTGGCCGCGGTGGTCGTGGGCGTAGACCGCGTAGCCGGCGGCGGTCAGCGTTTGGGCGAAGCGGTGGTAGCGCACCGCGTATTCGCTCATGCCGTGGGAGATCAGCACCACGGCGCGCGGCGCGCCGTCCGGCAGCCAGCAGGCGGCGTGCAGGGTTTCCCCGTCGTCGGCGTTCAGTTGGAAGGTTTGCATGGCGGTGAGCCCTTTTATGGCCTGTTTTGACTACGCCGCGGCATCAGGGTTGCGGTGGAGCGGCGGCTTCACAGCAAAACATGGCGCGGTGATGCTGGCAAGCGCTATCCAAATGTCCTGGCGCTGTCGCCGTTATTGGAGTGGGGCGCAGGGTTTCGGGTCACGCGGGGACGCGCCGCGCTTGACCAGGCCTAGCAGGGTGGGCAACATGAGCCGCGTGCCGTTTCATAAAGCGCGGCATCAGGAATGGAAGCCTGAATTGAGTAGGAGGGATTTATCATCCCTCGCCACGCTATAGTTGCGCCCATCAGGGCAGGTTATGGCAGGGAGGCCTTTGGCCTGCTGGCTCCTACTCGCCTGTCTTCCAACCCTGCCATATGCCTGCCCATCTTGATTGGAAGCGGGGTGGCAGGCGCTCTGTTCAGTAGGAGCCCGTCATGCCGATATTGTCAGTTCTGTCCCTGCTTGCAAAACCGCCTCCATCCAAGGAGGCCGCTGAATCTCCAGCCGCTCTCCCTGCGGCCAGCCGTCTGATCAAGACCGTCAAACATCTGCAAGGTCTGCGTTCGGAAAATACCGCGCTTTCCACCATCGATCCCGTTCTGATTCATCTAGCCCGTTGCTGTGAGCATTACGACGATATCGCCGAAGAGCTGCGTCAATGCAGCGAGGCCTTGGGCGCGGTGCTGTTGATGCTGCGCCACACTGAAAACGCGAAAGTGCGCGGCAAGGCGCTGTGGGCCTTGCTGGAGCCTTTACAGCAGCGTTTGCAGGGGGCGATGGAGAGGCTGGAAGCCGTCACGTCTTGAGCCCGCCGGCCGACGGAGGCGATTGCGGCCGGATGCTCAGGCCAGCATGTGCTCCGGGTCGAAGTCCGGATTGAGCCGCGAGGTCAGCACGTGGTCGCGCCAGCCGCCGTTCAGGTAGAGGTAGTTCTTGGCGTGGCCTTCGACCTCGAAGCCCAGCCGTTTGAGCAGGCCGGCGCTGCGCAGATTGTGCGGCTGGTAGTTGGCCTGGACCCGGTGCAGCCTGAGGGTGTCGAAGGCGCAGCGTATCACCGCTTCCAGCGCTTCGCGCATCAGGCCCTGGCCCTGGCAGTGCTGATCCAGCCCATAGCCCAGATGACAGGACTGGAAGGCGCCGCGGCTGATGTTGCTGAGGCCGACGCTGCCTATCACCCGTTCCGGCTCGGCGTGCAGTGCCAGCAGGAAGCGGCCGCCGCGGCCTTCTTCCCAGTCGCGGGCGCGCTGGCGCAGCTGCATGGTCCAGTACAGCTCGGTGTAAAACATGTCGCCGGGCTTGGGGTCCCAGGGTTCGAAGTGCTGACGGTTGCGGACGTGGAAGTCCAGCATCGCGCGCGCCAGCGCGGGCTGCGCCGGCAAGAGCAGCAAGCGCGGCGTGCTGAGGGTGGGCTGGGCGATGGGCATGCGGGGCGGGTCAGGCGCTGGCGGGAAAGGCGATCTCAGCCGCCGCGCGCAGCAGGATGGGCACGCCGAAGCTGCCCAGCTTGGGCAGAGTGGCGTTTTCATGGGCGCGGATTTGGGCGGCGCTGGCGTGGTCCTTGTCGTGGGTGGTGTGCGCGTCGCTGGCCAGGATGATGGCGTATCCGTGGGCCGCCGCGCTGCGGGTGGTGGTGTCGATGCAGAATTCGCTGGCGTAGCCGGCGATGACCAGTTGGCCGACGCCCCATTGTTGCAGTTGCTGATGCAGGCCGGTGCGCAGGAAGGAGTCCGGCGTGGTCTTGCGCAGGTAGTGGTCGTCCGGCTGGGCGTCCAGGCCGCGGGCCAGCTGCCATTCCGCCGAGCCGTGGATCAGCGGCGCGCTGGCGCGTTCGTGTTGAACCCAGACCACCGGCGTTCCGGCCGCGCGGGCGGCGGCGGCCAGTTGATTGAGGCGGGCGATGACGGCGTCGGCCTGGTCGGCGCGGGGTTCATTGTCGAACATGCCGCTTTGCACGTCGATGATCAGCAGGGCGGTTTTCATCGGGGTTTCCTGTCGCGGGATTGAGTCGCCAATGTCATATGAAACGCGGCAAAAAGCAAGCCCCGCTAGGGCGGGGCTTGGAACTGGTCCGGAGAATGTGTTTACGATTTTTCGGCAGTGCTTTGAAACATTATTCAATACTCAGGAAACCGCGTATTCGACGCGCCCTAACTCCCTTCAAGCCTGCCGACGGGTGGCAGGCCCGAGGTCTTAAGCGGCTGCCTGTTCGAGCAGCGCGACGTTAGCGCGCTGCGAGTTCAGCCGCGCCTCGGGCCTGACGGGTCCCGGCGGGAAGCCGTAGGCCAGGCTTGCAGGGCGGCCTTTAGGGTAAAGGGAGATTTGGCCGCGCAAATCTCCCTTTCCGTTTGCCGGGCGGAACCGGCCCTAAATCATTATCCGCGAAGCGGATTCGAAAGTACCCGGCAAGGTAAACAGGGGCTTAGGCGGTCAGCCTGTCCAGCGCTTCTTTATATTTCGCCGCGGTCTTCTCGCGCACTTCCAGCGGCACCGTCGGTGCCGGCGCCTGCTTGTCCCAGCCGGAGGCTTCCAGCCAGTCGCGGACGAACTGCTTGTCGAAGGACGGCGGGTTGCCGCCCGGCGCATAGCTGTCAGCCGGCCAGAAGCGGCTGGAGTCCGGGGTCAGCGCCTCGTCCATCAGCGTCAGCACGCCGTTCTCGTCCAGGCCGAACTCGAACTTGGTGTCGCAGATGATGATGCCGCGGCTGGCGGCGAATTCGGCGGCGGCGCGGTAGAGCTTGATCGCGGTGTCGCGCACCTGGGCGGCCAGCTCGGCGCCGACGATTTCCTCGCAGCGCTGGTAGCTGATGTTTTCGTCGTGGTCGCCCACCGCCGCCTTGGTGGACGGGGTGAAGATGGGTTCGGGCAGCTTGTCGGCTTCGCGCAGGCCGGCAGGCAGCGCCAGTCCGCAGACGGTGCCGCTCTGGCGGTATTCCTTCCAGCCGGAGCCGGCCAGGTAGCCGCGCACCACGGCTTCGATCGGCACCGGCTTCAGGCGCTTGGCCACTACGGCGCGGCCGGTCACTTGCGGCAGGTCGGCGGCGGAGACCACGTCTTCCGGCGCGTCGCCGGTCAGGTGGCAGGGCACCAGGTCTTTGAGCTTGTCGAACCAGAAGTTGGAGATGGCGGTGAGGATCTGGCCCTTGCCGGGAATGGGGTCGTCCAGGATCACGTCGAAGGCGGACAGCCGGTCGGTGGCGATCATCAGCATGCGCTTGTCGTCGATCTCGTACAGGTCGCGGACCTTGCCGGAGTAGATTTTCTTCAAGCTGGTCAGTTGGGTGGTGTTGAGTCCGGTCATCGGAAATCCTCGGTGGAGCGGGCAATGTGTTTCAAGGCTTCGCGCCGGCTGAGCCCGGATAGCGGCGTGGCCGCGACAAAGGCGCGCACGGCGCTGGCGTCGGTGTAAGCGTATTCGCGCAAGGCCCAGCCTATGGCCTTGCGGATGAAGAATTCGGCGTCGCCGGCATTAGCGGCGCAGTAGCGGAACAGGCGTTCGGCGTCGGTGTCGGCTTTCCAGCGCAGCTGGTGCAGGATGGCGACGCGGCGCAGCCAGAAGTCGGCGTCGCCGCTGAGCGCGTCTATATCGTGTTGCAAGTCCGGGTGTCGGCGTACCAGCGCGCCGACCACCCAGGCGGCCAAGCCGTCCACGCAGTCCCACCAGGGCTTGGCGGCGGCCAGCGTCAGCAGCCGCGGCAGGCTGGCGGCCGGTAGTTCCTCGGCGCGCGCGGTCAGCAGGTCCACCGCCGCGTACTGGAATTCGCGCTCCGGCTGCCGCCACAGTTGTTCGGCCAGATCCAGGCAGTGTTCCGCGGATTGGGTCTTCAGCGCGCGGATCCAGGGCGTGGACACTTTGCGGCGCACCGGCGTGGGCACGCCGAGATAGTCGAACTGCTCGCGCATATAGGAGCGCATCGGCGCGGCCTTGCCGGGAACGGCGGCGGCGCTCAGTCCGGCGCGCAGCGCGGCGATGTCGGCGTTCATGCCGGGGCCTCGTCGAAGAAGCGCATGCCGGCGTAAGGCTGGGCGCGGCAGGCGTCCAGCCGCGAGGCCAGCGTGCCGACGTGCAGCTCAAGCTGATGGCCGTCCGGGTCCAGGAAGTAGAGCGAGTCGCCCTCGCTGCGGTTGTCCCGCCATTGGCGGACGCCGGCGGCGGCCAGGCGCTCGCGCCAGGCCGGGAAGTCGGCGGCGTCCACGCCGAAGGCGTAGTGGGTGTAGCCGGGGGCTGGCGCGGCGGCCGGGTCCAAGGACAGACACAGCCACAGGCCGTTAAGGCTCAGATAGCCGCCGCCGTCCCAGCGCGCGTGGGGACGGCAGCCCAGGGTGAGGGCGTAGAAGTCCCAGGCGCGCTCCAGATCGCGCACCGCCAGGGTCAGGTGATTGAGGCCGTTCAGTGTCATGGCGAAAAAATGGCGAAGCCCTGTAAGAACCTGTTCAAAGTTTAGCGAGCTAGAGCGAGACAAGGCGAAAACGGCTGAAGAAGCGGAATGTACATGTGGTACATGAGCATTCTGAAGCCGTTTTCAACGCGGTATCGCCGACGCGCAGCAGACATTGAACGGGTTCTTAGGCTTCGCCATGTGCTTACAACGTATCCTTCAAGGCCCGGGCCTGGTCCAAGGCTTCGTCGGCCGTGGCCGCCATCACATTGAAGTGGCCCATCTTGCGGCCGGGGCGCGCGCTTTTCTTGCCGTACAGATGCAGTTGGGCGTTGGGCGCTTCCGCCAGCACGTCCCAGTTGGGCTGGCCGCCGTTGTCCTTCCACACATCGCCCAGCAGGTTGACCATCACCACCGGGCTGAGCAGGTCGGTGCGGCCCGGCAGCAGGCCGCACATTGCGCGCACCTGTTGCTGGAACTGGTCGGTGAGGCAGGCGGTGAGCGTGTAGTGGCCGGAGTTGTGCGGCCGTGGGGCTATCTCGTTGACCACCAGGCTGTCGTCTGCCAGCACGAAGAATTCCACCGCCAGCACGCCAACGTAGTCCAGCGCCTCGGCCAGCCGCATCGCCATGCTCTGCGCTTCGGCCGCCAGCGCCGGTTTGATGCGCGCCGGCACGATGGATTCGTCCAGAATGCCGCCGGCGTGGATGTTCTCGGCCACCGGGAACACCGCGCTCTGAGTGGCGCTGACTCGGGTGACGATGGCGGACACTTCCAGTTGCAGGTCCAGCATCTTTTCCAGCACGCAGGCCTGGCCGCCCAGATTGGCGTAGGCGGCGCGCGCTTCTTCCGCGGTGCCGACCCGTACCTGGCCCTTGCCGTCATAGCCCAGGCGCGCGGTTTTCAGGATGCCGGGCAGGTAGGGCGCGAGCTCAACCTGAATGTCCTCCACGCTCTGGATGGCCAGATACGGAGCGGTGGGCAAGCCGGCCTTGGCGATCCAGGCTTTTTCCGCGATGCGGTCCTGAGCGATGGCGACGCAGTCGCCGGACGGCGATACGCGGGTGGTCTTGGCCAGGACGCGCATGGCGTCGGCGTTGACGTTTTCGAATTCGGTGGTGACGGCGGCGCAGCTTTTGGCCAGGTCTTCCAGCGCGGCGGGGTCGTTGAACGGCGCGCACAGGTGGCGGTCGGCGAAGTCCGCCGCCGGCGCGGCTTCGTCCGGGTCCAGCACGGTGACGCGGTAGCCCATGGTCTTGGCGGCCACGGCGAACATGCGGCCCAATTGGCCGCCGCCCAGGATGCCCAGCATTGCCGGGGGCAGGATGGCGGACATTATTCGATCTCCGGCAAGGTCATCGCCAGCACGGTTTCTTCTTGCTTGCGGCGGAAGGCGATCAGCTGTTCCGCCAGTTCCGGGCGGGTGGCGGCCAGCATGGCCACGGCGAACAGCGCGGCGTTGGCGGCGCCGGCCTCGCCGATGGCGAAGGTGGCCACCGGGATGCCCTTGGGCATTTGCACGATGGAGAGCAGCGAATCCTCGCCGCGCAGGTATTTGGACGGCACCGGCACGCCCAGCACCGGCAGGTGGGTCTTGGCGGCCAGCATGCCCGGCAGGTGCGCGGCGCCGCCGGCTCCGGCGATGATGGCCTTCAGGCCGCGCTCGGCAGCGGTTTCTGCGTATTCGAACAGCAGGTCGGGAGTACGGTGGGCGGAGACGACGCGGGTTTCACAGGCGATGCCGAAGTCCTTGAGCACGCGGGCGGCGTTCTGCATGACTTCCCAATCGCTGTTGCTACCCATCACGATGCCGACTTCAATCATGGCGGAGAAGCTCGCTGGTTGAGGCTAAAGCCGTGATTTTACCCGATTGGGGCCTGCTGCCGTTATGGTTTTTTATTTTGACATCAAGGTACTTAGGGCATATCACATCAGCCGCGGATAAGTGAACAGAATCAGGTGTACAGCGTTGAAAGCGACATGGGCCAGCACCGCCCACAAGACCTGGCGGGTGGCGGCGTAAACCAGGCCGTAACCCAGGCCGGCCAGGGTGGCGAGGCCGACCCAGACCCAGCCGCCGGCGACGTGGACCAGGCCGAAGGCCACGGAGGCGGCCATCAAGGCGGCGAAGGGTTCGGTGCGCAGCTCCAGCCAGCGTTGCAGGCCGGCGCGGAAGAAGGCTTCCTCGGCCAGCGAGACCAGGAAGAAGTTGGCGAACAACCAGGGCAGCAGCCAGTGCGGCAACTTCGGCGCCCAGGCGATGACGCCGGCCACGCTGGCCAGGCCCAGCACGATCAGCAGCAGCAGCGCGCCGACGCCGGCGGCGGGCGGGCCCCAGCGTCGCTCCACCTGCGGGCTGGCGCTCAGCACCATCAACAGCAGCCAGCCGGCGGCGCCCTTGTCGTAGCTCCAGTAAAGCCGGTAGGGCGCGCTGTTGGGCGTGCTCAGGCCCTGCCACAGCAAGGGGTTGTCGAAGCCGGGCAGGGCGTGCAGCGCCAGCGCCAGCAGCAGCGCGATCCAGACCAGCCACAGCTCCGGCCGCCGGTAGTGGCGCGCGGCCAGGCTGACGGCGAGGGCGGCGATGAGGGCCGCCGCGCCCAAGGGCTGCACCAGGCCGCATGCGACGGCGACGCCGGCGCTGCTGAGCGCGGCCAGACGCGACGGCCAGCGCAGGCGCAGGCTTTCCGCCAGCAGGGCCAAAGCCAGCAGGGCGAAGGCGGCCAGGGTGAGGGTATCGGGCAGGGGCATGGCGGGCTCGCGGAGGATGGGCGGAAAGCCAATGATACTGAAGCGGGGCGGCGACAAAAAGACCGCCGCGGGTCAGGCCGGAACCGGACCCGCGACGGTAGAGCGCTCCCGTGTGCGGGGAGAGGCTATGTTTAGTTGAGTTTGGCCGCGCGCACCGCGGCGGCGGCGTCGGTGATGCCGGCGGAGCATCCTTCGCAGTCCGCCGCCGGTGGGCGCGCGGTCTTGATCAGGATGTTGCGCACCGCTTTCCAGTTGAGGCTGGGGTTGGAGGACAGCATCAGCGCCACCAGGCCGGCGACGTGGGGCGTGGCCATCGAGGTGCCCTGGAAGGCGGCGTAGCTGTCGGCGCCGGGCACGGTAGTGCCGCTGTTCAGCGTGGAGTAGATGCCGGGGTCGCCGCTGTTGAGGTCGCCGCCCGGCGCGGTGACGGTGGTGATCGCGCCGTAGTTGGAGTAGGAGGCGATGCCGCCGGATTTGCCGTTGGAGGCCACGGTGATCACGCCGGGGCAGCTGGCCGGGTTGGTGTTGCGCACATTCTTCATCGCGTTGCCGGCGGCCACCACCACCACGCCGTTGCGGGCGTTGACCTGCTGGATGGCATCGCGATAGGTGCGGCTGCAAGGCTGGGCCCCGCCCAGCGACATGCTCAGCACCCGCGCCACATTGGCGTTGATCGGCGTGCCGGGCACGGTGGCGCCCACCGCCCACAGCATGGCGTCGGCGATGTCCGAGCTGGCGCCGCCGCACTGGCCCAACACGCGCAACGGCAGCAACTTGGCCTTGGGCGCCACGCCGGTCAGGCCGTTGGCGTCGCCGGCGGCCGCGGCGATGGTGCCGGCCACGTGGGTGCCGTGCCAGCTGCTATTGCCGGCGCGGCACAGGCTGCCGTCGCTGTAGTCGCCTTGGTCCAGGCCGTTGTTGGTGCGCGCGCTTTGCACCGGCTGGCCGTTGCTGTCCAAGAGCGGGCTGCCGTCGGCGTTGGTTTGTGCCACGGCGGGCAGGCGGGCGCGTTTGGGGTCGGAGATGAAGTTGTAGCCCGGCTCCAGCAGGTTGGGCTTGAGGTCCGCGTGCGGACGGTAGCCGGTGTCTAGCACCGCCACTGTGACGCCGGCGCCCAGCGACAGGTCCCAGGCGGCGGGCAGGTTCATCGCGCCCGGTTCGCCGGCGCTGGCCTGCATATCCCATTGCTTGCCGGCGTATAGCGGGCTGCTGGGCAGATAGTTGGGGCTCATGACGAAGTCCGGCTCGGCGTATTCCACCGCCGGGTCTTGCTGGATTTTGCGCGCCAGGGTCTGGGCCTCGGCCACGCTCAGCGCTTTGCCGCTTTGGTAGACATAGGCGCCGGTGCCCATCTGATGATGGAATTGCAGCGGGCTGCCGCTCAGTTGCTGCACGCGTTGGGTGCGGGCGGCGAAATCCGCCGGGCGGCTGGACGGCGCGCGGCCGCCGTTGGCGATGCGCGCCTGGGTCAGTTGCAGCTGGGAGACGCTGTGGTATTTGACGATGATGCCGGTGATGCCGGCGGCGGAGGGCGCGGCCGCCGCGATTTCAGCGCCGGCGCCGGCCAGCAGCGCGGCGATCAGCAGGGATAGCGAGTTCTTGCGGTTCATGTTCTGTTGCTCCAATGCGTCGGGGACTTAGTTCTTGACGTAGGGGATGGCGGCAAGACCGGCCGGCGCGTTGCCGCCGGCGGACGGGCTGCCCCAGGCGACGAACTTGCCGTCCTTGGCCACGGCGAGGAAGCCGCCGAGCGGGGTGCTGTAGATGGCGCGGATATTGACCAGGCGCGAGCGGACGGCGGAGCTGTCGCCGCCGTGGGTGGGCGCGCCCCAAGTGACCACGCTGCCGTCGGCCTTCAAGGCGGCGAAGGCGTAGTCGTTGGCGAATACGGTCACCACATCGCGCAGGCGGTGGCGCACCGCGCTGCTGTCGCCGCCGCGCAGTTCATCGCCCCAGGTCACTACGCTGCCGTCCTGGCGCAGCGCGGCGAAGGCCAGTTCGGTGGCGGCGATGGAGCGCACGCGGTTGAGCTGGTGTTGCACGCCGCTGGCGTCGTTGCGGGCGCCGTCGCCCCAGGTGACCACGCTGCCGTCCTTGCGCAAGGCGGCGAAGGCGGTCTTGCTGGCGTAGAGTTTGGCCACGCCCGCCAGGTTGCCGGCCACCGGGCCGGTGTCGGCGCCGCGGTCGAAGTAGGCGCTGCCTATGGTGGCGACCGAGCCGTCCTGCTTCAGCGCGGCGAAGACGTTGAGGTTGGTCTGCACGGCGCTGACGCCGGCCGGCATCGGCTCGCTGCCGTCGTAGTAGTCGCTGGTCTGGCCATCCCAGTTCAGGCCCCACACCACCACACTGCCGTCTTTTTTCAGTGCGGCGAAGTTGTAGTCGGTGGCGGCGATGCTGACCACGTTGTTGAGCTTGGCGGCCAGCGGCGAGGCGTCGCCGCCGGAGTTGGGGTCGCCGAAGGCGAGCACGCTGCCGTCCTTTTTCAGCACCGCCACCGCGCCCAGGTTGTGGCTGACGCTGGCGACGTCCTTCAGCGCGGCCAGGCGGCCGGCGTCGAAGTAGGAGGAGATGGATTTGGAGCCGCCGTTGCCGTCGAAGGTGGTTTCGATATTGCCCCAGCTGGTGGCGCTGCCGTCGCCGTTGAGCGCGACGAAGCCGCGCTTGGTGGGCCACAGTTTGGACACTTTGCTCAGCGGCGCCACCGGCGAAGTGGCATCGGTGCTGCCTATGCCCGCGGGGCCGGCGAAGCTGGCGCCGGAGCCGGCGCGGCCCCAGCCCACGACGGTGCCGTCGGCCTGCAAGGCGGCCATCGCGCGTTCATTGCCGGCTACCGCCACTACGTTTTTGGGTTGGGCGGGCAGGGCCGAAGTGTCGCCGCCCAGGCGGCGGCTGCCCCAGACCGCCAGCGTGCGGTCCGCCTTCAGCACGGCGAACACCGACGGCGCGCTGAACACGTTCTGCGGCACCAGGGTCTGGCTGGCGCTGGTCAGCGCGCAGCTGACGGTGGCGGTCAGCGGCTGGTCCGGCGCGCTGTCTTCGGCGCTGAAGCCGCGCGCGCCGTTGCTCCACTGCACGCGCGGCTGGCCCAGGCACAGGCCGCTGGGCACTGCGGTCAGCACGCCGCCGCGGTTGCCGAAGATGTCCACCGCCAGGCGGCCGCTGCCGCCATGATGGCTGGACCCGTCGCCGGGCTGGCTGCCGCTGCCGTCGTCTTCGCAGCCGGCGAGGCCGCCGATCAGCGCTATGCCCACGGCGATAGCGCCAAGCCGGAACCATTGGGTTCCGCTTGCTTGTGTGGTTCTCATCACGGGTAACTCCTTTGTATATCTTGTCGTTTGTGTTTTTATCCTGGGTTTAAACCCAGAATGAATATATTGTCATGCGGTAAGCATGTTTGGTAGAGAAAACGCATGGACAAGGCAAGAGGGAGCGGGAGGAGAAGCGGATGGAAAAGACGGAGCAATGCGCTATTTTGGTGCGGCGTGCCGATAACCAGTGGTTATAATTATTTGTGTTTTAATTTTTTGTTGAAAAATCAGATATTTGCCGGGGGAGAATATGGCGCATAAGACAAAGCCAGCCGCGGCGGGCTGGCGTCAAAATGGGGCATGAAGGCCGGAAGGGAGCCGGCCGGGGTGTTACATTTTTGCCAGTTGCTGACGCGCTTTCTGGGCGGAATCGGTCTTGGGATACAGTTTGATCAGGCGTTTGTAAGTGGTTTTGGCCTGATCCATCTGGCCCAGATCGCGCTGGCAGTTGCCGATATTGCGCAGGGCCTCCGGCGCGAAGTGATTGTCCGGAAATTGCTCGACGAAGCGGCGGTGGATGTCGATGGCGGCGTCGTATTGGCGCAAGGCGGTGTGGGACACGCCCAGCCAGTAAGTGGCTTCAGCCACTTGCGGCGCCTGCGGGTTTTGTTCGATGAAGCCGCGCAGCGCGTCGGCGGCTTTGGCGAAGTCGCGAGCGCGCAGCAAGTTCAGCGCCTTGTCGTAATCCGGGCTGGTGGCCGCGCCGCCGTCCGCGGAGCCCGAGGCGTCGCCGTGCGTGGCGGGCATGGGCTTGGCGCCGCTGTTCTCCAGATGGCCCAGCCGGCCGTCCAGATCGTTGTACAGATCGTTCTGGCGCTTTTGGGTGGTTTGCAGATTGTAGTTCAGCACTTCCACGTCGCCGCGCAGTTTGGCCACTTCGGCCTTCATCGTTTCCAGCTGGCTGACCATTTCCAGCAACTTTTCATTGGAAAGCTTGCTTTCCACTTCATTGAGACGGGTGGAGGCCTGGCGGTTGACTTGGTCCAGCTGGCGGCGGGTTTCTTCCAGATCGCCGGTGGTGGCGCAGCCGGTGAGGACCAGCAGCAGCGCGCTGCAAAGGGTGAGCCGTTTCATGGTTGTCCCGGGATGTCCCGCCGTCCGCCCCGGAGGGGACGACGCTTTTGAGTTGGGTGGCAATGAATACAGCCGGATATCTTAACGGCAAGCGCGTGAAAACGCACCCGCCCGATGTCCGGCTGTAAAAGCCGACCCCGAATCGGGCCGGCGGTCTGGGCTTAGTGGCCTTGGTACACGATGTCGGCGCGACGGTTCTCCGCGAAGTCCGCTTCGGTGTTGCCGGTGGCGCGCGGTTTTTCCTTGCCGAAGCTGACCGCTTCCAGTTGGCTTTCCTTGGCGCCCAGCACTTCCATCGCCTTCTTCACGCTCTCGGCGCGGCGCTGACCCAGGGCCAGGTTGTATTCGCGGCTGCCGCGGGCGTCGGTGTTGCCCTGGATGATGACTTTTTTGTCAGCGTTCTGCTTCAGGTAGGCGGAGTGGGTTTCCACTACCGCTTTGCCGTTGGCGTCGACGGAGGAGGAGTCGAAGCCGAAGTAGACGCTGCGCTTGGCCAGCGGGCTGTTGGGATCGTTCAGCGGATCCACGGACACCTGGTTCTGGTTGCCGCTGCCGGTGTCCACCGGCGCGGTGGTCTGCGGCGCGGTGGGCTGCTGGGTGCCAGTGGTGGTGTCGGCCGGTTTGGTGCTGGCGCAGGCGGCCAGCAGGGTTACGGTGGCGGTGCCGAGGACGAGTTGTTTCCAGTTCATATCAATAGCTCCAATTAAGGACGATTAAATGGGCCCCAAGCCGGGTCCTGTACATCGCCGTTGATAACGGCCAATTTCACTTTGCTGCTGCCATCCGTGGTGGCGGCGTACAACACGCTCTTGCCGCCGGCGTCGCTGGCGTACAGCACCATGCGGCCGTTGGGGGCGAAGCTTGGGCGTTCGTTGTAGCCGCCGTCCGACAGCACTCGGCTGTCGTTGGTGGCCAGGTCTTGCGCCATCACGCGGAAGTTGCCTCCCTCGCGACGGATGTAACTCAGGGTCTTGCCGTCCGGCGACACCTTGGGCGACACGTTGTAGCGTCCTTCCCAGGTGACGCGCTGGGCGTTGCCGCCGTCGGCGGACACGCGGTAGATCTGCGGGCCGCCGGCGCGGTCGGAGACAAAGTACAGGCTGCCGCCGTCCGGACTCCATGTGGGCTCGGTGTCGATGCCTCCGTTGTACATCAGCCGGCGCGAGCCGCCGCCGTTGGCGTTGATCACGTAAATCTGCGAATTGCCGCTGGTGGTCAGCACCACCGCCAGCTTGCTGCCGTCCGGGCTCCAGGCCGGGGCGGAGTTGCTGCCCTTGAAGTTGGCGGCGGCAAAACGCTGGCCGGTGGCCAAGTTCTGCACCCAGACCACCGGCTTCTTGCTTTCAAACGACACGTAGGCGATGCGTCCGCCGTCCGGGCTCCAACTCGGGGAGATGATGGGCTCCCTGGAGCGCAGAATGGTCTGGGCGCGTCCGCCGTCCACGTCCGCCACTTGCAAGAGATAGCTGCCGCCGGTCTTCAGCACGTAAACGATGCGGGTGTTGAAGAAGCCTTTCTGGCCGGTGATCGCCTCGTAAATCATGTCGGCGATCGCGTGCGCCACTTGGCGGGTGCGGTCCGGGGTGACGGTGAATTCGCCGCCGGTCAGTTGTTTCTTCTGCGCGACGTCCATCAGCCGGAAGCTGATTTTCAACTGCCCGCCTCCGGCGGCCTCCACCTTGCCGATGGCGACGGATTGCGCGCCGGCGGCTTGCCACAGCGGGTAGCGGATGTCAGCAGGCTCAAACGGCACATTGGCCACGCCGGCCGCGTCCACCATGCGGAAGACGCCGGAAATCGTCAGATCGTTCTTGATCACCGGACCCAGGCCGCCCTGGGCGTTGGCCTCGTCCTTGAACGGAGCGATGGCGATGGCGTGGCGATTCGCCCCGCCGCCGACGATCTCAATAGTCATTTCCGCTTGCGCGCCGCCTGCGGCCATCAGGCCCAGCGTGACGAGCAGCATATTCAACAGAGTTTTAAAGCTGGACATTAGTTCCCTCGAATCAGTCTATCGGCATGAGGCGACGCCGCAGCCGTTCCATCATGGCTTGTGCTTGATCCGTCTTATGACCTGGGACGGAATTCCATTTTGAACTGCCGGTAGCCGTCGTTGAAATTGGCGCCGGGCGGCAGCGCCGGAAAGGTTTTCGCTTCCCAGATCGCCCTTTGCACAGCGTCGTCGTAGGCCTTGCTGCCGCTGCTTTGCAGCAGTTGAACCCGGTTCACTTCCAGCGAGGGCAGCAGGCTGACCTGCAACACTACCTTGGGGTTGCCGCTCAGTTCCGGCGGCACCTGCACCAGCGGAGTGACTTTGGCCTTGACCCGGCTGATCCAGCCGGCCTTGGCCGTTGACGAGCCGTTGGCCGCGCCGCCGGCCACGCCGTTGGGGGAACCGGCCTGGTCGCTGCGCGCATTGGCTTTGCCGTGGGCGCGGGGGCTGTCCAGGCTGGCCAGCAGGTCGTCGGCCTCCGGATTGTAGGTCTTGGACGGCTTGGGTTTGGCCTGCGGCTTGGCGGCCGTCGCCGGCGGCGCTTTGGCCTCCGGTTTTTTCTCGGCCGGTTTGTCCGCTTTTTTGGGTTCGGGCTTCTTCGCCGGCTCGGGTTTGGGCTCCGGCTTAGGCTCAGGCTTGGGTTCCGGTTTGAGCTTGGGCGGCTCCGGCGGTTTCTTGTGGCGGCCCAGGTTGACGTCGGCCGGAGGCTCCGCCACGGCGGGACGCGGCGGCTCCACCACTGGCGCGGGCTTGGGTTCGGCCACCGCGGACGGCGCGGGCGGCGGCGGCGCGGTGGTCCACAGCTCCAGCGCCACCGGCGCCTGTTCTTGCAGGGTTTGGGAATGGAAGCCGCCCCACAGCAGCAGGCCGCCCACGGCGACGTGCAGCAGCACCGAAACGATCAGCGACCAAGGACGCGGCGAGGTGGACACTGCGGCCATCATCCCTGCTTCTGCTGCTTGACTGTCAGCGCCACGCGCTTGACGCCGGCCTGGTGGAGTTTGTCAGCGATCTGCACCACTTCGGCGTATTTGAGGTTGGCGTCGGCGGAGATGGCCACCGGGCGTTCGGCCGCGCCCAGCGCCTGGATCTGCGCGGCCAGGTCGGCGACGGAGGCGACGTCGGTCTTGCGGTCGTTGTCTATCAATTGAATCTTGCCCTGGGCGTCCACGGTCACTTCCAGCGGACGGGTGTCGATGCTGGCGGCTTGGGACACGCTGGGCACTTCTATCACGCCAGGCGTGAACATCGGCGCGGTCACCATGAAGATGACCAGCAGCACCAGCATCACGTCGATGTAAGGCACGACGTTCATCTGGTTCATCTGGCGGCGGGGACGGCGATTGAGCATGGAGCGTCTGTTAGCGTTGGCAAGCGGTCATGATACACCGGGCTCCGGCCCAGGTGGGCCGGCTAAGCGGGTCAGACTGAGGCGGATCATGAAAAGTTCATGGCCGAGCCGGCCTGGGGCCGCTTAGAACGTGTTTACGATCTCGCGAGCTAAGGCGAGACAAGGCGAAAACGGGCGAAAAAGCGGAATGTACTCGTGGTACATGAGCATTTTGAGCTCGGTTTCAACGCCGTATCGCCGACGCGCAGCAGATCGTAAACAGGTTCTTAGATCAGCCGCGTGCACAAGGTCAGCCCATCCCCCACCGGCAGCACGCACATGCGGATGCGCGAGTCGTGTTTCAGGCCGGCGTTGAATTCGTGCATCAGGTGGACGCCGGGCGGGTCTTCAGGCTTGGGTTCCACCACGCGGCCGGACAGGAAAATATTGTCGATGGCGATCACGCCGCCGGGGCGCACCAGTTGCAGGCAGGCTTCGTAATAGTCGCGGTAGGCGGGTTTGTCCGCGTCGATGAAGGCCAGGTCGTACTGACCCGCTTGGCCGGCGGCCAGTTGCTCGCGCAAGGTGGCGAGCGCCGGTTGCAGCACCAGTTCGATGCGATCGGCGACGCCGGCGCGGGCCCAGTAGTCGCGGGCGACGGCGGTGAAGGTCTCGCTGACGTCGCAGGCCAGCGTGCGGCCGTCTTGCGGCATCGCCAGCGTCACTGCCAGCGCGCTGTAGCCGGTGAACACGCCGATCTCCAGATAGCGGCGCGCGCCGATCAGTTGAGCCAGCCAGGCCATGAACTGGCCTTGTTCCGGCGCGATCTGCATTTTGGCCATGCGGTGGGTGGCGGTGAATTCGCGCAGCTCGCGCATCACCGGATGTTCGCTGAGGCTGATGTTCAGCAAGTAGTCGTGCAAGGCGCCGTCTAGCGCCAGGGTGCGGCTGGTCATGGGTATGCAGTGCAATCGGAAACGCCCGCGGCGCGGGCGTCGGGTCAGGCAGGGAGCCGGTTTTATTCCGGCTGGTAAACGTAGGGCTGCTGCGGAACGCGGGATTCTTTCCAGCGCTTCTGGTCGTCGGCGTTCAATTGACGGTCCCACAGGGTCAGGCGCAGCTCGCGGCGCTGGCTGTCCACTTCCGGGTGTTCTTCCAGAAAGCCGTTGATGAATTGGGTGAAATCGGACTGATACATCGCATCGTTCCTTACTAAGGCTGATCTTGTGATTTTAATCGATAAATCGTTGCGCAGTCAGCCTGTGGGCTTCGCTTTACATTCATTTTGACAACAGATTTCACGGTACAGCGTAAATCCTGGTTGCGTTGCTGGCGCTTTGCTGCGATATTTAGCAAAAGATTTAAAGACATTAAAGCAAAATTTTAAACTGAAAAGGTGGATTTGTTTAATCAAATTAAACTTAATGGTTTGTAATATGCGAATTCGCAATGTGGACGGCTTGGTGCAGTTCTACCCCGAGACCTTGACCTATCTGCGGCTGCTGGCCCGGTTGACGCATCTGGCGATGGTGTTGGCGCCCGGCTGTATTTTGCTGTTGTTTGATCCGGCCGCCGCGGCGGCCCGCGGGCAGGCCGGACAGCTCTTGTTGTTGGCCGGCGTGCTGGCTTTGTTGTCTTTTCAGGCGTTGGGCGTTTACGGCGGAGGCATGTTTTTACGCCAGTTGCGCCTGCGGCCCTTGGCCGCGGCGTGCGTGCTCTTGTTTTTGGTCTTGTGGCTGGCCCGCGGGCTGTCCCCGGCCTTGGCCGCCTTGCCGGACCGGCTGTGGCCGGTCTGGTTTACGGCGACGCTGGCCTTGTTGCTGGCGCAGCGTTTGTTGGTGCACGTGTGGTGCCGCCGGCTGGTGCGTCGCGGCGTGGGCCTGCAACGCACGGTGATCCTGGGTTGTACCGCCAGCGGCCATTTGCTGGCCGGCTTTCTGAGGGAGAACGCGGACATTCGCGCCTGCGTGATCGGCTTTGTGGACGATCGTTCGGACCGCTTGCAGCACGCCATGGCCGGCCTGCCTTATTTGGGCGGCATGCGCCGGCTGGAGACGATGGTCCGCGAGGGCGAGGTGCAGCAAATCCTGGTGGCGCTGCCGTGGGCGGCGGTCAAGCGGATGGGGGACTTGGTCAGCTTGCTGCGGCGCTTGCCGGTGACGGTGCTGCTGGCGCCGGACATGGCGGGCTTGCAGCACGCTCATCATCGGGTGACCGCGGTGGCGGGGTTGCCGATGTTCAATATTTCCGAGCGCCCGCTCAAGGGATGGTCGCCCTTGCTCAAACGCTGCGAGGACGTGTTGCTCGCCGTTTGCGCGCTGGCGCTGACCGCGCCGCTGATGTTGCTGATCGCCTTGTTGATCAAGCTGGATTCGCCGGGGCCGGTGCTGTTCCGGCAAAGGCGCTACGGCTACAACAACCGTTTGATCGAGGTCTACAAATTCCGCTCCATGTACGTGGAGAGGACCGACGCCGACGCCGAGGCGCAAACCACACGCAGCGACCCGCGCGTGACTCGCGTCGGGCGCTTCATCCGCAAGACCAGCCTGGACGAACTGCCGCAATTGCTCAATGTGCTGGGCGGCAGCATGTCCATGGTGGGGCCGCGTCCGCACGCCACCGCCACCAAGGCCGCCGGTGTCTTGTTCGAAGACGCGGTGGCGGAGTATTCCGCCCGCCATCGGGTCAAGCCGGGCATTACCGGCTGGGCCCAGGTTAACGGCTACCGCGGCGAAACCGACACGCTGGCCAAGATAGAGGGCCGGGTGGCGCACGATCTCGAATACATCGAGAACTGGTCGCTATGGTTCGACGCCTACATTCTGATCCGCACTCTGCCGGCCGTGCTGTCGGCCGACGAAGCCTATTGAGGCCGCCATGCAAACCCAAATTCCAGAACTGATTCCCTGCATCGTGTCCGGAGGCGCCGGCACTCGCTTGTGGCCGGTGTCCCGGCAGGCTTTTCCCAAGCCCTTCATCCGCTTGGCCGACGATCAGAGCCTGCTGCAGAAGGCCTTTCTGCGCGCCGCGCGCCTGCCGGGGGTGAAGCGGGTGATGATCATCACCAATCAGCAGGCGCAACTGCGCACCCTGGACGAATGCCGGGCGGTCAACGCCGGCGGGTTGGCGTTGGAGCTGCTGTTGGAGCCGGAAGGGCGCAATACCGCTCCAGCGCTGGCGGCCGCCGCCGCGGACCTGCTGGAGCGCGAACCGGCGGCGAATCCCTTGCTATTGGCGCTGCCGGCGGATCATCTGATCGCCGACGAAGCCGCCTTCGCCGCCGCGGTGGAGAAAGCCGCGCGGCTGGCCGGCGATGGACGCATTGTCGTTTTCGGCTTGAAGCCCAGCCGCGCGGAAACCGGTTTTGGCTATATCGAGGCCGGCGCGGCGATAGGCGCTGACGGACAGGAAGTGGCTCGCTTCGTGGAAAAGCCGGACCACGCCGCCGCCGAAGGCTATCTGGCTGGCGGACGTCATTTGTGGAACAGCGGCATGTTCTGCTTTTCCGCCGCTGCTTTGTGCGAGGAACTGGCCGAACACGCGCCCGATGTGTTGGCGGCGGTGCGGGATTGCCTGGCGCACAGCCCTGCGTCCCAGAGCGCGGACCACCGCTTGCGGGCGCTGGAGCGCGAGCGCTTTGGCCGTTGCCCGGACATTTCCATCGACTACGCGGTGATGGAGCGCACCCGCGCCGCGGCGGTGGTGCGTTGCGAACTGGGCTGGAGCGATATCGGCAACTGGGACAGCCTGGCCGAGCAGTTTCCCGCCGACGCGGACGGCAACCGCGTTAGCGGCGACGCCTTGCTGCGGGACAGCCATGATTGCTTTATCCAGAGCCGCGGCCGCTTGATCGCGATGCTGGGCGTGGACAATCTGGCGGTGGTGGATACCCCGGACGCCCTGTTGGTGGCAGACCGCGGGCGCAGCCAGGAAGTGCGCGAGCTGGCGCGGCGGCTGCAGGACCAGAATCATCCTGCCTGGCGGCTGCATCTGAGCTCGCAGCGGCCCTGGGGCCATTACACCGTGCTGGCGGACAGCGAACGCTACAAGATCAAGCGCATCGTGGTGAAGCCGGGCGCGTCGCTGTCCTTGCAGATGCACCACCACCGCAGCGAGCACTGGATCGTGGTCAGCGGCACCGCGATGGTGACCCACGGCCAAGAAGAGCGCTTGCTGCACACCAATGAATCCACCTTCATTCCCGCCGGGGAAACGCATAGATTGAGCAACCCCGGGCTGATCGACCTGGTATTGATCGAGGTACAAAGCGGCGAATACCTGGGCGAGGACGACATCGTGCGCTTCGCCGATGACTACGGCCGCTCGGAGGCCGCGCCGTGAGCCGCACCGCGTTGATCCTGCCTGTGCGCAACGCCGGCCGCCACCTGGACCGGCTGTTGCCGGCACTGGCGGCGCAAAGCTTGCGGCCGGACGAATGGCTGGCGCTGGACAGCGAGTCCAGCGACGGCAGCCGGGCGCGCCTGCTGGCCGCCGGCGCCAGCGTGGTGCCGGTGCGCGCCGCGGATTTCAATCACGGCGGCACGCGCCGGCTAGCCAGCGAACTGACCGACGCCAAGGTGTTGATCTATCTGACCCAGGACGCCATCCCGGCCGGGCCCGACGCCTTGCGCCGCTTGCGCGACGCGCTGCTGGCGGAGGACGACATCGGCGTCGCCTACGGCCGCCAACTGCCGCAGCCGGACGCCGGCCTGTTGGGCGCGCACGCGCGCCGTTTCAATTACCCACCGTTCAGCCGCACCAAGCGGCTGGCCGACGCCGCCGAACTGGGCATCAAGACCTGTTTCAGCTCGGACTCCTTCGCCGCCTATCGCCGCGAGGCCTTGCGCGAGGTGGGCGGTTTCCCTTCCGACGTGATCGGCTCCGAAGACGCCCACGTCGCCGGCCGCATGCTGCTGGCCGGCTGGGCGGTGCGTTACGAGGCCGCCGCCTGCGTTCACCACTCGCACGATTACGGACTGCTGGAGGAAATGCGCCGCTATTTCGACATCGGCGTGTTTTACGGCCGCGAGCGCTGGATCGCCGAGCGCTTTGGCCGCGCTGGCGCGGAAGGGCGGCGTTTTCTGCGCTCCGAGCTGGAAACCGTCCGCCGGGCAGGCCAGCCGTGGCGGCAGTCCGAAGTGTTGCTGCGTTGCGCGCTCAAGCTGGCCGGCTACCGCCTGGGCCATGTCGAGCGCTGGCTGCCGCGCGCGCTCAAGCGCCGCCTCAGCATGTTCCCCGCTTATTGGAAATGAATGCGATGACTACCGCCAAACTCGCCGCCGTTTTGTTGTTCGCCGTTCTGGGCGGTCTGACGGCCTGTTCCACTCCCAGCACCATCGCGCTGCCGGACGCCAAGACCGTGGAAGCGCGGCAGCTGGCGCTGCGCGACATCAGCCAATTGCCGCCGCCCGTCACCAGGGTAATGAACGGCGACACCCTGCGCATTGTCCGCGACGCGCAATCTCCAGCCGAAAAAGACGAGATGGCGCTGTTCTTCGTGCGCCCGGACGGCAGCTTTTCCTACCCCCACGCCGGCCTGGTCCGCGGCGGCGGCCGCACGCCGGAGGAAATAGGGGCGGAGATCACCGACCGGCTGTCCACGCTGTATCGCCAGCCGCAAGTCACCGTCAACATCGCCATCGCGCCGGGCAACCGCGTCTTCGTAGGCGGCGCGGTGCGCAATCCGTCCGCCTTCGAACTGAGCGCCGCCGCCAGCATAGAACAAGCGGTGATCGGCGCCGGCGGCGTCCTGCCGTCCGCCGACAGCGAGCACGTGGCGCTGCTGCGCATGGACGAGACCGGCCTGTATCAGATCTATTTCACCGATCTGGCGCGGATGCTGGACCCGGCCGCCGGACGGCGCGGAGTCATGCTGCAACGCGGCGACATCGTGTTTGTGCCCAAATCCGCCATCGGCAAGGCGGTGGAAGGCGTGGACATGTACGTCAACCAGCTGCTGCCCTTCTCCAAGGCGATAGGCATCGGCCTGAATTACGACCTGGGCGGCAAAGGCAGCAACAACGTCAACATCCAGAACAACCCCACCATCAAGGCCGGCGGTTAGCCCCTGGTCCGCACCGGCGATAGCGACATGATAGAAATCCGCTCCTTCCGCGATCTGGCCCGCCTGTTTTTCATCTTCCGGCGGGAGTTCAAATGGGCGTTCGCCGCCACCGTGCTGGTGGCGGTGCTGGGCGCTTTCTTGCTGCCGGCCCGCTACGAATCCGAGGCGCGGCTGCTGGTCAAGCCCGGCCGCGACACCAGCACGCTGCCGATTGAATACGCCGACCGTCAGACGCTGGTGGCGCCCAGCACCCAGCGCGATCCCATCGTGGATGAGGAAAAGCTGCTGACCGGCCGCCCCATCATCCACCAAGTCGCCGACTACTACCTGAACGAAATGCGTTCTCCGCCGCCGCAAGGCTGGTGGAAAACCTTCAAGTATCAGGCGAAGCAGGCCGCCGCCACGGTGTTGGACGGAGTGCGCGACGCGCTGGCCCTGATCGGGGTGGTGGAAACGCAGACCCCGCAAGAGCGGCTGGCCGCCAGGCTGGAAAAACAGTTCAGCGTCAGCCATCAGAGCGGCTCCGCGGTGATGGAAATCGCTTTCAGCTGGGACGATCCGGCGGTGGCGCAGCAAGTGCTGGCCAAGTGGCTGTCCTTGTACATCGATGAGCGCAGTCGCGCGCTGGGCCGCAAAAGCCTGTACGCGTTTTACGAAACCGAGAGCGGCAAGCTGGCCGAGCAGATCGCCGGCTACAAGGAACGCATCGGCCAGCAATTGCGCCAGATCGACGGCATCAGTTCCAAGGAGAGGCTGGACAGCCTCACCGACCAGCTCAACAAGCTGGAGGCGGCGCGCAGCGCCGACCAGGCGGACTGGATGGCGGCGCAGGGCGGCATCGCCAATGCCCAGGCCAGCGGCGGCAAGCTGCCGCGTGAAATCACCAAGGAGCGCGAACTGAGCCTGAATCCGGCGCAGCAGGATCTCAAGCTCAAGCTCAACGGCTTGGAGTTGGAGCGGCTGGACAAGCTCAAGACTTATCTGCCGGACGCGCCGCCCATCCGCGAGCTGGACGAAAACATCGCCGCGCTCAAGGCGCTGATCGCGCGCGAAAAAGACACGGTGCAGCGCTCGGAAAACCGCGTGCCCAGCGACCTCGTCAATCTGCTGGAGCGCGGCAAGCTGGAGCGCGGCATGCGCGTCGGCGAGCTAAAGGCCAAGGTGGCGGCTTACGACAAGGCCATCGCCGCGCTGAAGGACGAGCGCGCGCGCATTCTGAGCGTGGAGCCGGAGCTGTCGCGGCTGGAGCGCAATCTGGCGGTGGCGGAAAAGAACTACCTGCTCTACCGCGACAGTCTGGAAAAAGCGCGCATCGACCGTGAGCTGGACAACAGCCGCATCAGCAATATCGCGGTGATCGAGCAAGCCACCTTTAGCCCGGCGCGAGTGTTTCCCAAGAGCCTGGCCATCCTGTTGGCCGCGGTGCCGGCCGGTTTGGCGGTGGGGCTGTTCGTGCTCTACCTGTGCTACCTGCTGGACCAGCGCATTCACGATGGTGGGGGCGTTGAGCGCCGTTTTGGCGTGCCGCTGTGGAGCACGCTGATGGAATTGGAACCGGGCCAAACCCCTCCTCCGGCGTTCGAAGCCAGTGTCTATCGACTTTACAGCCAACTGCCGGCAGACAAGCTGGCGCGAGACGGCCTGGTGATCGGTCTGGTGTCCTCGCGGCGCGGCGAGGGCGTCAGCTTCATCGCCGGCCAGTTCCTGCGCGTGTTGGCCGAGCGAGGCGTGCCGGCAAGGCTGGCCGCCGGCGACGCGCGCGTCGGCCCCGGCGAAGTGGCGCTGATCGAGGCGCCGGCGCTGCTCGACAATCAACAGGCCTTTGTGCAGTTGAAGCGCGCCGATCTGATCCTGCTGGTGGTGGAGGCGCGCGCCTCCACGGTGCCGGTGGTGGAAAACGCGCTGGCCATCCTCGGCACCGCGTTTGGGCAGGTGGACGGCATTGTGCTCAACCGCCGCCGTTTTGAAATCCCCGCCGCCGTGCTGAAACGCGCGGCGCGCTGGAAAGGAGAAGGCAGATGAAGATCGCCCTGTTGGCTCCGCTGCCGTCGGAGCAGAACGGCATTGCCGACTATGCCGACGCCTGGCGCCGGGCTTTGGAAAACGAAGGCGTCAGCGTCGTCTCTCCGCTGGGGGGGCTGCCGCTGGCGAGCAACGCTCTGGAACTGTCCTGGCAGATGCAGAACGTGGACTGGCGGCGTTTCGATCTGGTGCACGCGGAGCTGGGAGGCGGGCGCTGCGGCGAGTTCATGGCGCTGGAGTGGCTGGCGCGTCATCAGCCGGAACTGAGACTGACCGCCACTGTTCATGACCCGGAACGCCTGGTCTGGAGGCCGCCCGGCTTGCCGCGGCGGCTGCCGCGCCCGCTTGGCCAGGCCGCCGCCTTGCTGGCCGCTCCGCTGACGCTGGCGCGAGAGCGGCGGCTGGCCCGGCGCTTGACCCGGTTGGTGACGCTGACGACCATCGGCGCGGAACGCCTGGCCCGGCGGATGCGGTTGCCGGACGGGCGGGTGTTCCATATCGCGCACGGCAATTGCGAGATCCCCGCTCAGCCGTTGCCGGCCTTGCCGCCGCAAGGGCCGTTGCGGCTGCTGTACTTCGGCTACATCTACCAGGGCAAGGGCATCGAGGATGTGCTGGACGCGCTGGCGTTGCTGCAGGAAGAGCCGGATACCCGCGACCGGGTGAGGCTGACCCTGGCGGGCGGTGTGGCGCCGGACGTCGCCTTCGGCCGCTCCGGCTCTTATCTGGAGTCCCTGCGCCAGCAAGCCATCCTGCTGGGGCTGCACCGGGACATGCTGGAATGGCGGCCGGACCTGCCGGCGGCCGAGATCCCCGGCCTGATCCAGGCCAATCACGCCATGGTGCTGCCTTATCGGGAATCGTGGAAGCTGGCCTTGCTGGGCCGGATGTGCGGCGCCAGCGGCGCGCTGTCCTGGGCGGTGGCCTGCGGCCGCGGCGTGGTCTGTTCCGACGCCCGCGCCCTGGCCGAGGAGGCCTCCTTCGGCAACGGCGCGGTGTACGCCCGGGGCGACAGCGCGGCGTTGGCCCGGACCTTGAGCGGGCTGCTGCGTCAGCCGGAGCGCTTGCGTCAGCACAGCGAGCAGGCGCGGAGCTTGGGTCGGGAGCGCGCTTGGCCGCGGGTGGCGACGCAATTTCTGCAATTGTTTCAGACGGCGCTGCGGGAGAGAGCGCATGGCTAGCGCGCGCGGCGGCGCGGCGCGGCGGATGTTGGTTCTGGCGGCGGTTCTGGGCTTGGCCGCGGCTGGCCCGCGCGCCGAAACCACCGAGCTGACCGCCGGCCGGCCGGTGGTGTGGCGCGATTTCCTTGGCGTCAACGCGCATTTCCTGTGGTTCACGCCGCCGCAATACCAGCGCCAGATGCAGCAGCTCAAGTCCTTGGGCCTGAACTGGGTGCGCGTGGACCTGCATTGGGATCGCCACGAGCCCAAGGAAAACCAGTTTGTGTTTGCGCCGCTGGACCAACTGGTGGACACGCTGAAGGCGCAGAAGCTCAAATCGGTATTTTACTTGGTGGGGTCGGCGCCCTTCGCCAGCAGCGTGCCGCCGCTGCTTGGCTCCAGCGACCAGTACCCGCCCAAGGACGACAAGGTGTTCGCCAAGCGCATGGCCATGTTGGCGCGGCGCTATCCGACGGTGGATGCCTGGCAGGTGTGGAACGAACCCAATCTGCCCGGCTTCTGGCGGCCGCTGCCCAGTCCGGAAGGGTACGGCCGTTTGTTGCAGGCCAGCGCCGAAGCGCTGCGCGCCGCTGCGCCGGGCAAGCCGGTGGTGATGGCCGGCATGGCTTATTACAGTCAGATGCCGGTGCGCGGCGGGCTGATGCTGGAGGAGCTGGGCAAGAAGGGAAGCCTGAACCTGAAAACCATCGTCGCCTACCACCCATACAGCCAGCAGCCGGAGGGCGACGATCCTAAAACGCGGGACTTCGTGCTGCGCGCGCAGCAGATCAACGCCCGGCTGCGTCAGGTCAAGGCGCCGGGGATCTGGGCCACCGAATGGGGCTGGTCCAGCTACGCCGGGCCCAAGGAAGAGCAGGACATCATCGGCCGCGACGGCCAGGCGGATTATCTATTGCGCCGGCTGGCGTTGATGAGCGCGCTGGATTACGACCGCGTCTTCCTGTTCGCGTTGTCCGATCTGGACCAGCGCGCCAGCGCGCGCGACCGCGGCTACGGCCTGCTGGATCTCGACGGCAAGCCCAAGCCCGCCTATAAGGCCCTGGCGCGTTTCCTCGCCATTACCGGCCCGCGGCTGGAGCCGGCGGCGCCGCCGCGCTTGGACGCCGCGCCGGATGGTTTGTACAGCATCGCCTGGCGCAAGCCGGACGGCGCGCGCCTGTGGATGTTCTGGAGCGCGAGCGGCGGCGCGGCGCGTTTGCCCGGCATCGCCCGCGCCACGCTGCGTCAGCCGCTGAGCGGAGGCAGCACCGCCTTGAGCGCCGCTGGAGACAGCCTGCGCGTGACGGTGACGCCGCAGCTGCAAATTTTGGAGTGGCGAGAATGAAACCGGGGTCTCTTCACCGTCCTCTTTCCCTCGGTTCCACCGGCGCGTGTCCGCCGCTGCGTATCTTGTGGACTCTGCCTTATCTGCCCTGGCCCACCACCAGCGGGGGCAAGCTGCGTCAGTTCCAACTGCTGCGCGCGCTGGCGGCGCGCGGCCATCGCATCACCTTGCTGGTGCAGAGCAAGGAGCCCGCCAGCGACGCCTGCCGCCGCCAGCTGGAAAGCATTGTTGAACGGCTGATCGTGCTGCCGCGCCGGCCGCTGAAACACCCGCTGACGCTGTTGGCCGCCGCGCTGGGCCCGTATCCGCTGCTGGCCAGCGTCAACGGCCTGGCGCCGGACTTGAGCCGAACCTTCGACGGCCTGCTGCGCCAGCGTTGGGACGTGGTGCAAATCGAGCACAGTTACGGCTTGCAGCCCTTTCTGGACGTGTTGGGCCGCCACGGTCAGCCTTTCCTGCTGACCGAGCACAATGTCGAATCCGAGCTGGGCGCGGCCACTTATCAGCACCTGCCGCGCTGGTGCGCGCCCTTTGTGTGGTGGGACCGCTGGCGTTATCGGCGCTGGGCGGCCCTGGCGTTGAACGCCGCCGAGCGCGTCGCCGCCGTCACCTGGGAGGATGCCGCGGCAATGGCTCAGCACAGCGGCCGGCTGGTGGACGTGGTGATCAACGGCGTGGACGCCGACGCCTTCTCCGAAGTGCGTCCGGATTACGCCAGCCAGCGCCTGCTGTTCGTCGGCAATTTCGAATACCCGCCCAACCGCGACGCCGTCGTCTGGCTGGCGGAGGAAGTGATGCCGCGGTTGTGGCGGCGGCTGCCGCGGGCGCGGCTGGCGATATGCGGTTACGCGATGCCGGAAGACTGGGCGCGGCGGTGGCCGGACGAGCGTCTGGAGTGGCTGGGCTTTGTGCCGGAACTCTCGACGCAGCAGCGCCGCGCCGCCGCCTTCATCGCCGGGCTGCGTCAGGGCGGAGGCTCCAAGCTCAAAGTGCTGGAGGCGCTGGCCGCGGGCCTGGCGCTGCTGAGCACGCCGCAGGGCGCGTCCGGGCTGGACCTGCGGCCCGACAGCGATTACCTGAGGGGCGACGACGCCGAGCAGCTGGCCGAGGCCGCCGCCGCGCTGCTGAGCCGGCCGGAGCGCGCCGCCAGCCTGGGCGCGGCTGGGCGGGAATACGTGAGGAGGCGGCACGATTGGGCCATCGCCGCCGACCAGCTGGAAACCTTGTATCGGGAGCTGAGACATGCGCATCGGAATTGATTACCGTCCGGTCACCGCCGCGCCGCGCTCCGGCATCGCGCGGCAAGTGCTGGCGCTGGAAGCCGCGTTGGCGGCGCGGCCGAACGTGGAAGTGCTGCGCTTCACCGCCTGTCCGGCAGACCATCCCCACCGGCGGCTGGCCGAATGCCCGGCGCGGCCCAGTCCTGCGGACGGACTGCACCGCCCGCGCGAGCGTTGGCATTTCGAATGCCGTTTTTTGCCGCGGGCCATCCGCGCCCGTCGGCTGGACCTGTACATCGCCACCGCCAACACCGGTCTGCCGCTCTGGCGCGCGCCCGGCGGCGTGCGCTACGCCATGCTGCTGCACGATGTGTTCCAGCTGACTCTGGACAACTATCACGTCAGCCTGCTGCGCGCGCTGGCTTACCGCGTAATCGACTGGGCCGGCACCGCGCGTTCCTTGCAGCGCGCCGACGCGATATGGACACCGTCGCAATTCACCGCCGACGCCGCCGCGCGGCTGTTCCCGCGTCAGCGCGCCAAACTGGCGCTGCTGCCCAACGCGGTGCCGCAGCCGGCCGCGCCGGCCGCGGCGCTGCCTGCCTCGCTGCCGGCGCGCTACTGGCTGGCGGTGGGCGCGCGCGAACCGCGCAAGAACATGCCCTGGTTTGTTGAGCAATGGCGGAAGGCGCGTCAGCGCCAGCCGGACCTGCCGGCATTGGCGCTGGTGGCGCGGCCGGAAGACCTGCCGGCGGAACTGCGGCGGCTGGAGGGGCTGATCTGGCTCAGCGATCTGGACGACGGCATGTTGAGTGCGGTGTACGCGGCGGCGGAACGGCTGTGGCAACCGTCCTACGCGGAAGGCTTCGGCCTGCCGGTGATAGAGGCGCTGGCGCAAGGCACGCCGGTGGCGGTGGCCACCGGCTCGGCGCTGGACGAAGTCGCGCCGCCGCAAGCGGCGCGCTTCGCCCCCAACGACGCCAGCGGGCTGCAAGCCCTGATGCACCGGCTGGCCGCGGCCGGGCCGGACGGTGACGCCGACGCCAACCGCGCCTGGGCGCGACGCTACGATATGGATGCCTATCGCCGCCGCGTGGATCAGCTATTGGACCGGCTGCTGGCATGACGCCGCTGAACCGCGCGCTCGCCCTGGTCTGCGGGCTATTGTTCGGCGGCTTACTGGCCTTCAGCCCGGCCGCCGCCGCGCTGGCGCTGGCCGCCGCCTGCGCCGGAGTCGCCGTGCTGCGCGCGCCGCTGCTGGGTCTGGTTTTGTTCGGCTTCGCCGCCACCCTGACGCCCTATTCCACGGTGCAACTGGGCGTGCGCGTCACCGTATCCGAGGCGCTGCTGGGCCTGGCCTGGCTGGGCGCGCTGCCGCGCTTGGCCGTCGGCGTCCTGCAATGGCCGAGCGGCCGCGTCGAGCGGCGCTTGTTGTGGCTGATGGCCTTCAGCCTGCTGCCGTTTTTGGCGGGGCAGCTGATGGTGCAGGCCGACGGCAACGGCCCGGTCAACTGGGCGCGCTGGCTGCTTAATCTGTCCGCCTTGTTCCTAGCCCCGCTGTTGCTGCCGGACGAGCGCAGCCGCGACCGTCTGATCGTGATGTTGCTGTTGGGCACGCTGGCCATGCTGCTGCTGTCCATCGGCTACTTTCTCAAGGACCGCGACGCCAACAGCTTCATCCCGGTGCTGGAGAAGCTGCGCTACGCCCATCCGGAAGCGGTGCGCGACATCTTCTCCGCCAACTACACCCGCATGGCCTCGCCCTGGGTGCATCCCAACCTCACCGGCGGCGCGTTGGCGCTCTTCCTGCCGCTGGCTTTCTTTTACGGTTTGACGCAGCGCGGCTGGCGGCGTTTGCTGGGCCTGACGGTGGCGCTGTTGGGCGCGGCCGGCCTGTTGTTCAGCATTTCGCGCGGGGCCATCGTCAGCCTGGCGCTGGTGTTGTTGTGGCTGAGCTGGCGGCGCGCGCCGCATGCCGGCCGCATCATCGGCCTGGCCGCGGCGCTGGGCCTGGCCCTGGTCTTGTTCTACCCGCCCTTGCAAGAACGGCTGGCCACCACTTTCTCCGCCAGCAACGCCAGCACCGAGGTGCGCATGGACGAATACCGCCGCTTCCCCGACGCGGTGCGCGCTTACCCGCTGGGCCTGGGATTCAAGGTGGATCCGCCGCCGCCGGACAGCGGCCTGCTCGGCATCTCCAATCTGTGGCTCAACTTCGTCTACAAGCTGGGCGCGCCCGGCATGTTGCTGTTCGTCGCCGTTACCGTAGCCTGGTGGCGCGAGGCGCGGCCGCGCGGCCCCTTGTCCGAGTTGGACCCGGAGCGCGCCATCTGGCTCGGCACCCTGTCCGGCTTGCTGGCTGCGCTGCTCACCGGTCTGTTTGACCACTATTACAGCTTCACCATGGTGCTGATCGGCCTGTTCTGGCTGCTGATGGGCGTCAATCTGCAAGCGGCGCGCCGGCTGGCCGGCCGCGGCGACCCGCTGTTGACCCTCTCCGCGCCGGTAGGCTCCGCGCCAATCGATTCGAAAGCGAAACCGCGATGAACCCGACCGACCTTCCCCCCGCGCCGCCGGCGCTGACGCTACGCCACCGTATTTACCACAGCAGCGCGCTGCGCGAGCGCCTGGACGGCTACGCCGCGCGCCTTGGCGTTCCGGCGGCGGAACTGGCCGTCGCTTACGACTGGATGCTGGCCAATAATGTGGCCTTCGAAGAGGGCGACGCCGCGGAGCCGCGCGTCTCCATCGTTTCCGTGAATATGGAAAGCCGCATCCCGCATCCGTTGGCGAGCCGCTTCTACGCGCTGCTGCGCGACGAAGTGCCCACCCAACTGGTGCCGCGTTACGGCCTCAACTGGCCCACTTTCAAGGACCGCTGGCTGCGCGCCTGGGAGCAGTGCTACAACATCCTGATCAACAAACTGCCGTCCCACCACCTGCGGCTGGCCTGGCTGCGCCTGGGCGGCGCGCGCATCGGCAAGGGCTCCAGCGTGTGGCGCAACACCGAGGTGCTGGGGGTCAACAATCTGGTGATAGGCGCGGACAGCTGCGTGGCCTGGCATTGCCTGCTGGACGCCCGCGCCGGGCTGATCATCGGCGATCACGTCGCCATTGCCTCCTACGCCAAAATCATCGCCGGCAGCCACGACCTGAGCGCGCCGGAATTCTGGTCGGTGTCTGCGCCGGTGTATATCGACGATTACGCCTGGATCGCCACCGGCGCGCTGATCGGCCACGGCGCGCGCATCGGCCGCGGCGCGGTGGTCACCGCCAACACCGTGGTGGGCAAGGAAGTGGCCCCGTACAAGATCGTCGGCGGCAGCGGCGCCAAGCCCATGGGCGAGCGGCCGCGCGATCTCAACTACAAGGTGGGCGGCAAAGGGCTGTTCACCCTGTTCCACTAATGACACTGAGCCCATGTTCGGTCCCGCCGCCTTATTGACCCTGGCCACGCTGGCCGGCCTGTTGGCCGGTTTCGCCCGCGAGTGGCTGCTGGTGGCCGCCTGGGGAGCCGGCGGGCGCAGCGACGCCTTTCTGGTGGCGATGTTCCTGCCGGAAGCCTTGCGCACTCTGCTGGCCGGCGGCCTGCTGTCCGCCGCGCTGCTGCCCTTGTGGCAAGCGCAGACGCCGGCGCGGCGCGGCGCCTGGTTGGCTGGTCAACTGCGCCACTGGTTGGGCGTTGGCCTGGGGCTGGCCGCGTTGTTGAGCCTGGCCGCGCCGTGGCTGACGCGGGCGCTGGCGCCCGGCGTCGACGCCGCTCACGCGGCGCAGGCCGCCGCCGCGCTGCGCCGGCTGGCCTGGCTGGCGCCTGGCCTGCTGGCCCAGGCGGCGCTGGCGGCGCCGCTGCAAGCCCAGGGCCGTTTCCTGCTGGCCGGGCTGGGTTCGCTGCTGTTCAATCTGCCGGCGGTGTCCTACCTGTATTGGGCCGGGCCGGCCGCGACGGAGACGGCGCTGGCGCAATGTTTTCTGGCCGGCAGCGGACTGATGGCGGCGGCCTTGCTGCCCGGCAACTGGCGGCAGGGCTGGCGGCCCTGGCTGCGCGCCGGCCGCGGCGAGACCGGCCAAGCCTGGCGGCAGCTGTGGCCCTTGCTGGCCAGCGGCGCGGCCAGCCAGGGCTTGGGCTTGCTGGAACGTATGGCCGCCTCGCTGCTGGGGGAGGGGACGATTACCCTGCTCAATCTGGCGCGCAAGCTGATCAACCTGCCGCTGATCGCGCTGATGAGCTTGAACCAGGTGCTGTTGAGCAAGATGAGCGGCGCGCTGGGCGAGGACCGGCGGCGGTTGCTGGACAGCGGCCTGGCCGCCTGCACCCTGCTGACCCTGCCGGCGGCGGCGGGTTTGATCGGAGCCGCGCCGGCGCTGGTGGCCTTGCTGCTGCCGGCCGGGCTGGCGGCGAGCAGCCTGCCGCTGCTGCTGGCGTTGTACGCGCCGGGCATTGTGTTCGGCGCCTGGAACGCCTTGTTGGCGCGCTATTGCTACGCCGGCGGCGATACCCGCGGGCCGATGCTGCTGGAACTGGCGGGCAGCGCGTTGAGCGCGGCGTTGCTGCTGACGCTGCCGCGCTGGCTGGGCTTGCCGGGTCTGGCGCTGGCCGCCTTGGCGGGGGTATGGCTGACCGGCGCGCTGCTCGCCGCTCGCTTGGGTCAGGGCCTGTTGCCAAGGCTGGCGCGCCAGGGCCTGGCGGCGTCCGTACCGCTGGCCGCCGCCGGCCTGCTGTTGTTTCCGCTGCGCGGCTCCGGCCCGTGGCCGCAACTGGCGTTGGCCGCCGTGGCCGGCGCTGTGCTGTTGCTGGTTCTGGGCTGGCGTTTTAGAGCCGGTTCATGATCTTTTCTGATTTGAAGTATTGGCCAAAGCATTGAATCCGCTGCGCGGATGATGATTTAGGGCCGGTTCCGCCCGGCAAACGGAAAGGGAGATTTGCGCGGCCAAATCTCCCTATCACTGAGCGAATCAAAGATTCGCACGTAGTCCCCTAAAGGCCGCCCTGCAAGCCTGGCCTGCGGCTTCCCGCCAGGGCCCGCCAGACCCGAGGCGCGGCTGAACTCGCAGCGCGCTAACGTCGCGCTACTCGAACAGGCTGCCGCTTAAGACCTCGGGCCTGCCACCCGTCGGCAGGCTTGAAGGGAGTGGGGGCGCGTCGAATACGAGGTTTCCAGTGTATCTACGCAACGTCTCAACGTACTTAACAAAGATCGTGAACAGGTTCTTAGGCGGAAATGGGCGAGCACAACTCCAACAGCAAGCCATCCGGACAACGTAGATGGGACACCGTCTGGCCCCAGGGCTTGAGCGACGGCGCTTGCAGCTCAACGCCGCCGTGGCGCAAGGCCTGGGCGTGCGCGGCGGCCACGTCGTCGGTGACCAGCGCAATCTCCATGCCCAGCGGCAGCGGCGAGGCGTCCGCCGCCACATAGCCTTCCGGCAGATTCATCCGGCCCAGCGGGTGGGCGGCGAACGCCAGAGTGGTGGCGCCGGTGTCCAGTTCGCCGTAATCGCCGGATTCGTGCAGAAAGCGGCGCTTCAGGCCGAAGGCGTTTTCAAAGAAGGCCAGCGAGGCGGCGACGTCGGAGACGTAGAGAATGGTGTAGCCGAATTGCATGGTTGAGCTCCTGATCAGGGTTTATTGCAGTTGCCGCAGCATGTCGGCGCATTGAACGATATGGGCGTACTCGCCGTCCAGATTGGCCAGCGCCATGGCGTGCACTTCATCTGCGCTGCGGGGCGTGCCGGCGTAGTCCACTTTGTCGAAGGCGAAGCAGGCGTCCGCGGCCACCAGGGTGCGGAAGCCGAGGTTGCCGGCGCTGCGGGCGGTGGCTTCCACCGAGTTGTTGGTGCTGACGCCGACGATGAGCAGTTGTTCGATGCCGCGCACGCGCAGCCAGCGTTCCAGGCCGCTGTGGGCGAAGGCGTCCGGCACGTTCTTTTCCATGACGTGTTCGCTCGCCAGCGGGGTCAGCGCCGGCTGGAATTCGACGCCGGGCTGACCGGGCCAGAACGGCGAGCCGGGGGTGCGGGAAATGTGGCGCACGTGAACCAGCGGCGCGCCGGCCTGGCGCCAGGCGTTCAGCAGTTGGGCGATATTGGCTTCGGCCTGGGGGTTGTTGCGCGGGCCGGCTTCGGGGCGGCTCATGCCTTGTTGCATGTCGATGATGATGAGGGCGGGGGCGTTGTGCATGGCGGGAATGCCGGGGTCATGGCGGGGGTTTAGTGTAGCAGGGGAGGTGGGGTATAGGGTGAAAGCCCTGGCTGGGCTTTCGCTAGTTTGAATCCGCTGCGCGGATGATGTTTTTGGTGCCGCTTTCCGCGCGGCGAACGGGGAGGGGGCGGGCCGCCGCCCCCTTCCATCCCCCCTCGTCCCCCAGGACGCGAAACCCCGAAGAAAAAGGGGCCTGCAAGGCGCGGCTGAACTCGCGATTTGCTAGCGTCAAATCGCTCAAACAAAGCAGCCGCTTAAAACCTTGCAGACCCCTTTTTCTCCGGCGCGCCCCGAGGGGACACTTGGTCGCTATACGAGGTGGTTTTTTTTTGAAAAAGAAGGGTGGTTTAGCAAAGCGAATCATTGCTTGTGGGTAACTTGGCTTCACAGCTTTTTCTTGTGGATAAGTCCTACATCCCAAGAATAAACCACGTATCCGACGCACCCTGGGTCCCTTCAAGCCTGCCGACGGGTCCCGGCGGGAAGCCGTAGGCCAGGCTTGCAGGGCGGCCTTTGGGGTGAAGGGGAATTTGGCCGAGCAAATTCCCCTTCCTGCCTGCCGGGCAGCCCCGGCAATGAAAATCATCATCCGCGCAGCGGATACAAACCCCAAACACCTAGCCACACCAACCACCCCACCTTGACCCCGCCGGCCCCCTCGGCAACAATCCCCACGTTGCCGCCAAAACAAGCGGCACACGGGATTGGCGTCCCGTAATCACTGTTAACTTGCTTGCGCAGAATTCTGCGCAAGCTGCTTTTCCATGGTCGTGCCATTCGGCAGGCGCATGGTGGGAGAGTGCTATGCACTCACCGGGTTAACAGTGTCCGGTACGCCAATCCTGCCACGCGCCTGCCTAATACCTCAGCCTCACTCGGCAGGTGGTTTATCTTGTGTCACAGCAGGAGAAACACCATGCATCACGCTCAAAACTTCCCCCGTCGTCGCCGCTACAAACTGCACTCGCTGGAGCAGCAGGAAGCCTTGCTCCCCTTCGTCCGCCTCTGCCCCGGCCGCACCTATCGGCATTACTGGCAAATGCCCGCGCCCCGTAAGGATTACCACGCCGACAGCGCCTACGGCCGCGAATGCGCGGCCCACCTGCTGCAATGGATGAAGGACAACCGCGAATACGTTGGCAAAGGCCTGCTCAGCCGCGTGGCGCGGGACATCGACTTTGACGACCGCGACGGACGCGGCCAGTGGATGGGCTTCTTCAACTATCTGGAAATCATGATGCTGCTGGGGGCCGATCGGGTCCGGGTCTATCGTCATGTGGATAGCCAACACCAGCTCTATCTGGCGCTGGGACAACGGCTCAGCCTGGAAGCGCGCTTCCGCCGCATCCGCCTGCGCAATCGCTGACCTCCGCCGCGTGGGTATCGCCGTCCGGCGATACCCACCTTAATCCCCCTCAATCCCCCCGCAGCTGTTCGCTGCCCACTCCGCATTCCTGCTTCAAGAAGGCGTAACCGGCCGGCGTGATCCGCAAGGCGCGGCTGTCGCTGCGGCGCTCGGTCAGGCCGCGCTGCAAAAAGGCCTGACACAGGGCCGCGCCCAGGCTGCCGGCGATGTGGTCGCGGCGCTCGCTCCAGTCCAGGCAGGCGCGCGCCAGCGGCCGGCGCGGGCGGGCGATGCCGGCCAGTTGAATGTCCAGCCGCGCCGCCAGCCAGTCCGCGCCGGCCGGGGTCACCGCGAACTCGCGCTCTTCAAGCCGTTGCAGCAGTTGCTGCTGTTGCAGGAAGTCGGCGACGGCGATGCCCAGCCGGCCGGCCAGGTGGTCGTAGCAGCTGCGCGCCAGACGGATGTCGGCGTTGCTCTTGGGACGCACCGCGGTCCGGCTTTCGCCGGCGGCTGCGGACAGCGCTTCCAGCGCGTGGGCGATGGCCGGGCTGGCCAGGCCGTAATAGCGGTGGCGGCCGCGCTGTTCCACCCGCACCGCCTGGCCGTGCAGCAGCTTGGCCAGATGGTTGCTGGCCGCTTGCGGCGACAGGCCGGCGGCCTGGGCCAGGTCGCTGGCCGGGTAGAGGCGGCCGTCTTGCAACAGCAGCAGCATCAGCGCGCGGCCGGGATCGGCCAGCAGGCTGGCCAGGCGGCTGATGTCGGGTATGCGGTCGTGCGGGGTTGCAAGCATGGTTCATCCTTGGCTGAAACTTTGGCGGACGCCGCCGGCTACGATAAACCCATCGTCAAGTTGGAACAAGGAGCGGGAAGTGGAGGATTTGCTGGACTATTTGCGCCGTCATTTTCTGGCGGAACCGGAGCTGTTGGCGCGCAGCGGTGTGAGCCTGGACACTTTGCGTGGCTGGCAGCGGGCCGGCGCGGCGCCGTGGCCGTCGTATCGGCTGACGCTGGCCGGGGAGGCTTCGTCCTGCATGGGCGCGGCGGCCTTGAGCGCGGAGTCGGCCTGGTATCCGTGGGGCATGCTGTGCTGGCTGGGTCAGGCGCTGGCCTTGGGCGGCGAGCCGGAGCGTTTGCGCGCCGGCTTTGAGAGCGCGTGGCGCGAGGGGCTGGCGGCGTTGGAGCTGCCTCCTGCCGAGGCGGAGCCGGACTTGGCGGCCGTGTGGCGGGATTTCCTGGCCGGAAGCTACGGGGTGTGCACCCGCGCCGGCTTGCCGGGGGAGGTCGCGCAGAAGGAGGCGCTGGTGTTGCTGATCGACGCGTTGACGGATCGTCAACGCCGGCCCGGGTTGGCGCCGGCCGAGCGGGAGCGCCTGGCGTGGGCGGTGGATTTGCTGGACGCGGTAGCGGCGCCGTTTGCGCCGCATGAGCGGGCGGGCAGTTCGCGCGCCCGCTGTGTCGAGCTGACGCGGCGGCGCTATCTGGGAGCGGCGGCGTGAGCGCCTGGCCCTTGGACCCGCTGGCGGCGGTGGTCCACGCCCATCCCTATCCCTATTACCGGGATCTGGCGCAGCGACAGCCATTGTATTTTGATGCCGGCCTGGGCTTGTGGGTGGCCGCCGGCCACGCGGCGGTACAGGCGGCGCTGGCTTCAGCGACATGCCGGGTGCGCCCGGTGGAACAGCCCGCGCCGTCGCAACTGGGCGACGGCGGCTTGGCGCGGACTTTCTGTCTGTGGGCGCGGATGAGCGAGGCGCCGCGCCATCCGGCCTTGAAGGCGGCCTTGAACCGGGCCTTGGCGACGGTGGCGGGCGCGGAGGCCGGAGGTCTGGCGGAAAGTCTGGCGCGAGACTGGCTGGCGCGCGAACCATTGAATGGAGGCTTGCTGGACCGGATGGCGCAGGGTTTGCCGGTGCTGACGCTGGCGGGCTTGCTGGGGTTGCCGATGGAGGACGCGCCGGGTTTGGTCGCGGAGGCGGCGGGCTTGGCGCGGGCGTTGGCGGCGGATGCCGACGCCGAGGCGCTGGAGAGCGGGGAACGGGCTTTGGAGGCGTTGCAGGCTCGGGTGGCCAAGGCTTTGCCTCGGTCCGGCGGCCTATTGGCGGTATTGCGACGCGAGTGGATGGAGGAGGAGGAGGCGCTGACGGCGAATGTGATCGGCCTGTTGTTCCAGAGCTTGGACGCCGGCGCCGGCCTGTTCGCCGCCGCGGTCTGGCATCAGGCCCAAGGCCGTCCGCTGGCGGCGGGCGCGGCGGCGGATTGGGCCTGGCTGGCCTTGCATGATCCGGTCTTGCACAACACCCGCCGTTTCGTCGCGCGGGATTGGCATCACGGCGGCCAGACGGTGCCGGCCGGCGCTTCATTATTAGTGGTGCTGGCCGCTGCGGCTTTGGACCCGGCAGGGCCGGGCGAAGGCTTGATGTTCGGCGCGGGCCGGCATGCGTGTCCGGGCCAGGCGCTGGCGCTGGAGATTGCCCGCGGCGGCTTGGCCGCCTTGGCGGCGATGCGGCCGGATTGGAAAACCTTGACGGCGGCGGCGCGTTTTCGCCGGCTGCCCAATGCGCGCGTGCGCATCTATGACGAGGAAGGGAGTGCGGAATGATTGCGGTGATTTTCGAGGTGGAACTGGCCGAGGGCGGCCGGGATGGGTATCTGGGCTGGGCCGAGCATCTGGGGCGGGAGTTGGCGACGGCGGACGGTTTCCTGTCCATCGAGCGGTTCGTCAGCCTGAACCGGCCGGACAAAATGCTGTCGCTGTCGTTCTGGCGCGATGAAGAGGCGGTGGCGGCCTGGCGGCGGCTGGAGCCGCACCGCGCGGCGCAACGGCAGGGCCGGGAGGCTTTGTTCGCCGATTACCGGCTACGGGTGGCGACGGTGTTGCGGGACTATGGGATGAACGAGCGGGCGCAAGCGCCCGATGGCGTCAGCCCTGAACGGGATGCAAGGCCTTGATCACGTAAAGATCAAAGCGGGTGGACTTGCCGTCCAGCACCGCGGATGGCTTCACGCCTTCGATGGCCGCGCCCAGCCGCGGCCGTTTCACCACCACGCGGTTCTTGGCCGCGGCGATGGCGGCTTGCAGCAGCGCGGCGCTGTCCTGGTCGTCGCCTATCACCTGCTGAAAGGCTTGCATGTCCTTTTTGGCGGCCGCGCTTTTCTTGTCGGTATCCGGGAACATCGGGTCGACGAAGACCACATCCGGCCGTTCGGCCTCGCTCAGCGCAGCCAGCCAGGCGATGGAGCTGGCGTGAACCAGTTGCATGCGAGCGGCGATGTCGGCGGTGTCCGGGTGGCCGGCGGCGCGCTCTAGCGCATCGGCCAGCAGCGCGGCGGCCACCGGCGAGCGTTCCACCAGGGTGACGCGGCAGCCCAGTCCGGCCAGCACAAAGCTATCGCGGCCCAGGCCGGCGGTGGCGTCCACCACATAGGGCAGTTCCTTGGCGCCTTTCAGGCCTATGGCCTTGGCCACCGGTTGGCCGCGGCCGCCTCCCTGCTCGCGGCGATGTTTGGCCGCGCCCTCGACGAATTCCGCATACACCGCGCCGTGCTTGCCAGTGGTCAGCAGTTCCAGTCGTTCCTCGCCCAGTTCCAGCCAATAGCCTTGTTGCGGTCTTTGCTCCAGCAGCGGCAAAGCAAAGCGCTGGCTTAGCAGGCGGGCGGCGTCCAGACGGCGGGGACAGGCGCAGTACAGCGGGGTGGCGGGCATGGATAAATCCTTGGATGGAGCGGACGGCGGACGAACGATACGGGATGGCGCGGACGAGGGCAAGCCGCGGCACATCGCATATGTTGATCAAATATCGTGTGTGCTACGTATTTGCACTTAGCTTACTTCGCGTGAGGAACAACTATTTTTTAAAGAGGGGCCTTCTTCGTTGCGGTTGACAGCTTTTGTCAGCTTGCCGGCGGTCAGGTTTGTTACGTTGTCGCAGTTGTTCTGGTTTGAATTTATTTAATTGTCATTTATTTTTGCTTTGATACAGGTTCTAATCCGCTGAGCAGTTTTTGGGATGCAGTCATAGGCGAGGTTCGACCGGTGCTTTAAGCCGAAATGATCGGGGAGAGCGTGATGGGGTGGTGGAAATCAGCGGGGCAATCGCAAGGCAGTAATAAGAAGACACCGGTTCTCAAACGCTCCCGCCTGCTGTTGCAGGCCTTGGAGCCCAGGTTGATGTTCGACGGCGCGGCGGCCGCTACGGCCGCCGCCTCGGCGCATGCGGACGCGCCGCACCCCGTGGAGCGCCCGGCTCCGGCGGAAGCACCCGCCGCGCCGCGGTCCGCCGCGGTGGAGCGGCTGGCGGAGAAGTTCGCCGCGGCCTTGGCGCCGGTTGCGCCGGCCAAACAGGTGGTGTTTGTCGAATCCAATGTCGCCAATTACCAAAGCCTGCTGGCGCAAATGCCGTCCGGCATGGAAGTGGTGGTGCTCAATGCCGGCAAGGACGGCCTGAGCCAGATGGCGGAATGGGCCAAAACCCATCACGGCTACGCCGCCATCCACGTGATTTCCCATGGACAGAGCGGAGATCTGATGTTGGGCAGCGTGGAGCTGACCACCGCCAAGCTGGATAGCCGTCAGGCGGACCTGAAAGCCATCGGTCAAGCCCTGAGCGCCAACGGCGACATCCTGCTCTACGGCTGCGATATCGCCGCCGGCAGCAGCGGCGCCGCCTTCGTCAGCGCGCTGTCCCGTTACACTCAGGCCGACGTGGCCGCGTCCACCGACGCCACCGGCGCGGCAAGGCTGGGCGGCGACTGGACGCTGGAGCACAACAGCGGCCATATCGATGTGGATGCGCTGAGTTTTGATTACAAGGGCCTATTGGCGGTTCCGGCTAGCCAGAATTTTGACAGTGGCTCCACTACGAGTAACGGAACGAGCAGCTTGTCGTTGGGTGGCGTCACTTACTCTACTTCGTCGGGTGGGCAAGTGGAGGTGGTGGACGTGGACGATTATTATGCGGAGCATTTCACGGGTTTTCAGGGGAAGGCCATCCTGAATAACTATGCAGGTTCTACTAATGTCGCTATCACTTACTTCCAGTTCAGTTCCACGAGCTTAGCGGATAATTTCAAACTGAACTCCCTGGTTGCCAATGCGTTTGATACAGCGGGGACGTTTGCGCAGCAATTTACCATTACCGGTTATGACGGAGGTTCCGGTACCACTGCCACGATCACGGTTACCGGTTTTGATTTCACCACGAGCGGTACTTATGGTACGGGGAATATGGCGATCACCTATGTGAAGAATGCAGGGGGATCCTATAACGCAGGCACGCTGACTTTTGGTAGTGGCTGGGACAATATTGATACGGTTAGATTCACTGCTACGGATGGCAAGGCAGTCGGTTTAGGCATGGACTCACTCAGTTTCTCCGCGCCAACTCCATCCAACGCCGCTCCAGTCTTGACCGCCAGCGGCGGCTCAAGCGCCTATAGCAGCGGTACCGGCACCGCGGTGACGGTGGACAGCGGCATCACGCTGTCCGACTCCGACAGCAGCACCCAGGCCAGCGCCACCGTGTCCGTCACCGGCAACTTCCACAGCGGCGAGGACGTGCTGGCCTTCACCAACAACGGCAGCACCATGGGCAATATCAGCGCCAGCTACAACAGCGGCACCGGGGTGCTGACGCTGACGTCCAGCGGGGCGACAGCGACGCTGGCGCAATGGCAGGCCGCCTTGCGCGCGGTGACTTACTCCGACAGCTCGCTGTCGCCCAACACCAGCTCCCGCACAATTAGCTTCGCTATCAATGATGGTAATTCCAGCAGCAGCGCGGTGACCAAGACGGTGACGGTGGCGGCGGACGCCGCGCCGGTGATAGGCAACCTCAACGGCGACAATCCCACGTTCACCGAGAAAGGCGGCGCGGTGAAACTGGACACCGGCACCGCTGTGACGGTGACGGATAGCGACACGCCCAACTTCAACAGCGGCAACCTGACCGTGCACATTTCCGCCAACGGCCAAAGCGGTCAGGATGTACTGGGCGTGGACACCAGCGGCACGGTGAGCCTGTCCAGCGGCACAAGCGTGGGCAGCGTGGTGACGGTGGGCGGGGTGAGCATAGGGGTGATCGCCAGCAACGGCGATGGTGTCAGCGGTCATGATCTGATTGTCACCTTCAACAGCAACGCCACTCCGTCGCGAGTGGCCACGCTGGTGGCGGCGCTGACTTACAACAACACCAGCAACGATCCCAATACCGCCACCCGCACCATCAATGTCAGCGTTAATGATGGACGCGGGGGCACCGGGTCCAGCAATGTGACGGTGGCGGTGGCGGCGGTCAACGACGCGCCCACCGGCAGCGCCACTGCCAGCAACCCCACCTTCGCCATGGGCGGCTCCGCGGTGGCGGTGTTCAGCGGCGCCAGCGTTAGCGCGATTGAATCCAGCCAGAGCATCATCCTGCTGACCCTGACCGTGTCCGGTTTGCATGACGGCAGCAGCGAAATCCTGTCCATAGACGGCAGCAATGTGGCGCTGACCAACGGTAACTCGGTCACCACCAGCGGCAACGGCCTGAGCGTCACCGTGTCGCTCTCCGGCGGCACCGCTACCGTATCCATCAGCAGTAGCGGCATATCCGGCGGCACCGCGGCCAGCGTGGTCAACGGCATCACCTATCGAGACAGCAACGGCAGCCCCACCGCAGGCAACCGGGTGGTGACGCTGACCAGCGTCAAGGACAACGGCGGCACCAGCAATGGCGGCGTCGACACCACCACGCTGGCGCTGGCTTCTACCGTCAACGTCGCCGTGGTGCCGGTAGTGACTACCAGCGGCGGCAGCGTCGCCTTCACCGCCGGCGACAACACCGCCTCCACCCCGGTGGCGATAGACAGTGGTCTCACCGTCACCGACAGCGCCAGCCCCACCCTGGTCAGCGCCACCGTTTCCATCTCCGGCAACTTCCAGAGTGGCGAGGACGTGCTGGCTTTCAGTAACGACGGCAGTACCATGGGCAACATCATCGCCAGCTACAACAGCGGCACCGGGGTGCTGACACTGACTTCCAGCGGCGGCAGTGCCACGCTGGCGCAGTGGCAGGCGGCTTTGCGCGCGGTAACCTACACCGACAGCGCGGTAAGCCCCAACACCGCCACTCGCACCATCAGCTTTCAGGTCAACGACGGCAACGCCAGCAGTAGCGCCGTGACGCGCACGGTGACGGTGGCCGCCACCGATCAAACCCCGATCGCCACCGCCAGCGGAGGCAGCGCCGCCTTCACCGCCGGGGACAATACGACCTCCACGCCTGTGGCGGTGGACCCGGGTCTCACCGTCAGCGATTTGGACAACAGCACGCTGTCCAGCGCCACGGTGTCTATCAGCGGCAACTTCCAGAGCGGCCAGGACGTATTGGCCTTCACCAACACCAGCGCCATCACCTTCGGCAACATCACCGCCAGCTACAACAGCGGCACCGGAGTACTGACGCTGACCTCCAGCGGCGCCACGGCGACGCTGGCGCAATGGCAGGCGGCCTTGCGCGCGGTGACTTACACCGACAGCGCTGTGACGCCCAATACCGCCACCCGCACCGTCAGCTTCCAGGTCAACGACGGTAGCAAGAACAGCAGCGTCGTGACTCGCAGCGTGACGGTGGCCGCCACCGATCAAACTCCGATCGCCACCGCGAGCGGCGGCAGCGCGGCCTTCACCGCCGGGGACAATACGACGTCCACGCCGGTGGCGGTGGACACCGGCATTACGGTCAGCGACCTGGACAACACCACGCTGGCCAGCGCCCGAGTGTCCATTACTGGCAACTTCCACAGCGGCGAGGATGTGCTGGCTTTCAACAACAGCAACAGCAGCACCTACGGCAATATCACGGCCAGCTACAACAGCGGCACCGGAGTGCTGACGCTGACCTCCAGCGGCGCCACGGCGACGCTGGCGCAATGGCAGGCCGCGCTGCGCGCGGTCACTTACACCGATACAGCGGTGACGCCCAATACCGCCACTCGCACCGTCAGCTTCAGTGTTAACGACGGGAGCAAGGACAGCGCGGCGGTGACCCGCAGCGTTACGGTGGCGGCCACGGATCAAACGCCGATCGCCACCACTACCGGCAGCGCCGGCGCCTATGTGGTGGGCGGCGCGGCCACGCCGGTGGATGGCGGCCTGACCGTGTCCGATCTGGACAACACCACTTTGGCCAGCGCCACGGTGGCGATTACCGGCAATTTCCACAGCGGCGAGGATGTGCTTGCCTTCAGCAACACCAGTAGCAGCGCCTTCGGCAATATCACGGCCAGTTACAACGCCGGCACTGGGGTGCTGACGCTGACGTCGAGCGGTGCGACGGCTACCTTGGCGCAATGGCAGGCGGCCTTGCGCGCGGTGACCTACAACGACACCGCCGGTTCGCCCAATACCGGCGCCCGCACCGTCAGCTTCACCGTCAACGACGGTACCAAGAACAGCGCCGCCGCCACCCGCAACATCGCCATGCAACTGATGCCGCCCAGCGTCTCCGGCCTAACCAGCGGCACCGACACCGGCAGCAGCAATAGCGACGGCATCACCAGCAACGCCACGCCCACGGTCACCGGCACCGCTATCGCCAACAGCATCGTCCAGATTTATGTGGACGGCGTGCTGATCGATGGAGTGACCGCGGACGGGAGCGGAGCATGGAGCTACAGCTTCGTCTCCAGCCTGACGTCGGGCGCGCACGCCATCACTGCCGTGGTTAGCAGCGGCGGGGTCAGCAGCGGCCAATCCAGCGCTTGCAACGTGGTGATCGACACCAGCGCGCCGTCCGCGCCGTCCGGCGTTGCCTTGAGCACGGCGACGGATACCGGCAGCAACCACGGCGACGGCGTCACCGGCAATAACCGTCCCACCGTCACCGGCACGGCGGAAGCCAATAGCACGGTGACGGTGTACGTGGACGGCACGGCGGTGGGCACGGCGACGGCGGACGGCAGCGGGGCATGGAGTTACAACCTGAGCAGTGCTTTGGCGGACGGCGATCACAGCATTCGTACCACCGCCACCGATCTGGCCGGCAACGCCAGCGGTCAATCGACAACTTACGTCATCACCGTGGACACCGCCGCGCCGGCGCCGCAGTCCTTCACCCGCTTGGATCCGGTTTCCAGCTCCGCCGGCAGCCTGCGTTACGACCTAGTGCTGAACAAACCCATCGTCGGCCTGAACGCCAGCGATCTGAGCGTGATCACCAGCGGCGGCGCTCGCGCCAGCATCGGCAATATTGTCCGCATCAGCGATAGCCACTACGTGGTGCAGTTGACTGGGGTGGGCGGCGCGGGCTCAGTGGCGCTGGCGCTCAAGTCCGGCGCGGCGGCTGATTTGGCCGGCAATGTGACCCAGCAGCAGACGGTGGCTCCGGCCTATCAACTGAGCTCCGCCACCACCGTGGTGCTGCCGCCGCTGCCGCCGGCGGAAGCGCCGCCGCAGCCCAACGCGGCGCCGGTCATCAACATCGCGCCCATTACGCCCAATATCGTGCTGGCCGCGGTGAGCGGCGTGGGCAACGGCAATGGCCCCGCGCAGACTCCGCAAGGCCCTGTCGGGCCTTTGACTAGCAACCTCGTTCAGGTTTCCTTTGGTCAGGACCGTTTCGCCCCGACGCCCAGCGAGCCGTTTGGACGCGGCAACGCCGGTCTGCCCTTTGTTTCCAATCTGGGCGGCACCTCGGGCGCGCCGCTGCAAGTGATGCCGGATCTGGGCGTAAGGCCGCTGGTGGCCGGGCAGGGCTTCAACTTCAGCCTGCCGCCCGGCACCGTGATTACCCGCAACCCGGACGCGGTGCTGAACATTCAGGTGCGTCAGAGCAATGGTCAGCCGCTGCCGACCTGGCTGAAGTTCGACCCTCAGACCGGCCGTTTCAGCGGCACGCCGCCGGCGGGCTGGAGTCGATCCCTGTCTTTGGAAGTGACGGTCAGCGACCAGAACGGCCATCGCGGCATTACGCATATGCAGTTGAAAACCGGTGCGAGCGAGCAGGCGGTCGCGGCAACGGAGAAGGTCGCGGCGGCGGGCAAGCCGGCTTTGCACGAGCAATTCCGCCAGCACGGCAGACCCGCTTTCGACCAGCGGATCGCCGAATGGCTGCAAGCGGAGGACGTGGTTTGACCGCGGGTTTCATCCATAACTTCACTAAACAAACAAACGCGCAGGGGACGATATGAAGCAACAAACACAGGGGGGAGGGGCCGGCCTCGGCGTTCTTCGAACGCTGGCCGCGCTGACCGCGTTGGCTTTGACCGGTTGCGCGGTCACGCCCACGCCGATGAGCTTGGGGGATCGCCAAGCCACGCTGGCGGCGGACCGCCAGGCCATGTTCGGCAGCCAGGAGCCGCTGGCCGGGCCGGTAACCTTGCAAGAGGCGATGGCGCGCGCGTTGAAGTACAACCTGGATTACCGGGTCAAGTTGATGGAAGAGGCGATGGCGCAGCGCCAGCTGGACCTGTCCAGCCTGGACATGCTGCCCAAGCTGGCGCTGGCCGCCGGCTACACCGCGCGCAACAAGGACAACGCCTCCTCGTCGCAGAACGTCGCCACCGGCGAGCAATCGCTGGTGCCGTCCATCTCCTCGGAGAAGCGCAGCCATACCGCGGACCTCAACTTGAGCTGGAACGTGCTGGACTTCGGCGTCAGCTACTACACCGCGCAGCAACAGTCCGACCGCATGCTGATCCTGCAGCAGCGCAAGCGCAAAGTGGCGCAGCAATTGATGCAGCAAGTGCGTGAAGCCTGGTGGCAGGCGGTGGGCGCGCAACAGCTGGAGGGCCGCATCGATTCGCTGCTGGCCGAAACCAATCGTGCGCTGGAAGACGCGAGGCAGGTGGAGAAGCAGAAGCTGCGCGCGCCGCTGGAAGCGCTGAACTACCGCCGCCAACTGCTGGACGTGATCCGCCAGATGGGCATGATCCGCAACGCGCTGGCCCAGGCCAAACCCAAGCTGGCCGCCATCATGAACGTGCCGCCGGGCACCGATTTCAAGGTGGCGGTGCCGGCAGGGCTGCCCACTCCTGCCTTGGGCCTGAAGCTGGAGCAGATGGAGGAAATGGCCCTGCTGAATCGGCCGGAATTGAACGAGGCGCGCTACAACGAACGCATCGGCGTCACCGAAACCCGCAAGGCCATCGCCAAGCTGCTGCCGGGCCTGGAATTCAGCATCGGACAGAACTACGACAGCAATAAATTCCTGGTCAACAACTCTTGGAGCGACGCCGGCCTGCGCATCAGCTGGAACTTGCTCAATCTGTTCAGCGCCGGGCCGATCACCAAAGCCGCAGACGCCCAGCTGCAAGTGGCCAAGACCCAGCGCATGGCGCTGAACATGGCGGTGTTGACCCAAGTGCACGTGGCTTATCTCGACCTCAAGGGCCGTTCACGCCAGTTCTCGCTGGAACAAGAACTCAACGACGTGGAACAACGCATCTACGTGCAGAACCGCAACGCCACAGACAGCGGCGTGCAGGGCCGTCTGCCGGCGATCCTGGCCGACGCCAACGCGGTGTTCTCCACGCTGCGCTTGTACCAAAGCTACGGCGATCTGCAAAACGCCTACGGCCAGATGGGCTCCAGCCTGGGGATGGACCCGCTGCCGGAAAGCACCGCCAGCTATGATCTGCCGGCCTTGTCCGCCGCCTTCAAAGGCGCGGAAACGCGTTGGCAGGGGCAGGTGGCGGGGAGCAAGCCATGAAGTTGACGGCACTTCGGACCGCGGTCTGCCTGCTGGCGGCCGGCTGGGCTCAGGCGGCGACGCAGCCAGCCAAACCGTTGCCGGCGCCGGTGACCAACGCCAGCGACGGCCGCATCCGCGTGCAGTTGATGGCGCGCAACGCCGTGACCCTGTCCGGCGAGGTGGCGGCCAAGATTGCGGCCTTGCCGGTGCCTGAGGGCGCCAGCTTCAGCAAGGGCCAGGCTCTGGTGCAGTTCGACTGCGGAAGTTATCGCGCCCAGCTGCGCAAATCCCAGGCCTCGCTGGAGGCCGCCAGCCAGTTGCTCAAGGTGAACAACCAACTGGCCAAGCTCAATTCCGCCGGCGCGCTGGACGTGGCCCAGGCCCAGGGCAAAGCCAAGGAAGCGGCCGCGGACGCCAGCTATATGCAGACCATCGTAGGCAAATGCGTGATCAGCGCGCCGTTCAACGGCCGCGTGGCGCGCCGCATCGCCGCCGTGCACCAATACGTCAGCCCGGGCAATCCGGTGTTGGACATCGTCGATTCCGGCTCGCTGGAACTACGCATGCTGGTGCCGTCCAAATGGCTGGCCAAGCTCAAGCCCGGCAGCAAGTTCACCGTGGCGGTGGACGAGTTGGGCGCCAGCTTCCCGGCCAGGATAGAACGCCTGGGCGCGCAGATAGACCCGGTCAGCCAATCCATCCTCGCGGTGGGCGTCATCGAGGGCAACGGCGCCAGCCTTTTGCCGGGGATGAGCGGCTGGGCCAGCTTCAAGTAGGCGGTGCATGGGGCACGCCGATAGAAGCCGGGAACTGGCCGGCCTGCTGCAGCTGCTGCACCGCGCGCGCGACGCGGTCAGCGCAGAGCAGTTGGGTTTCATCATCGTCAACGAAAGCCAGCAATTGCTGCCATACCGCCAGGCGGCGGTATGGCGCGAGGGCCTGCATCGCCATGTGACCGCATTGTCCGGCCTGGCGGAGCTGGATCCCACCGCGCCTTACATGCAATGGCTGTCCCGCGTCTTCCGCCATTTGGCGGAGGCCGGCGGGCAGGAAGCCGGACAGGACAGCCGCTTGCTCGAAGCCGGCGACCTGCCGACGGCGCTGGCCGAGGATTGGTCTTCCTGGCTGCCGGCCCACGCGCTGTGGCTGCCCCTGGGCGAGCAGGGCGCCTGGCTGCTGGCGCGGGAAATGCCGTGGAGCGATTACGAGCGCAAGCTGGCGGAAGAGTTGGCTCATGGCTATGGCCATGCGCTGCTGCGCTTCGCGCCCAGACGCAACTGGCGGGAGCTGGCGGGACAATGGCTGAGGCCCGGCCGCAAGCAGAGGAGGTTGCTCATCGCGGCGCTGTTGCTGGCCTGTATGCCGATACGCCTCAGCGTGCTGGCGCGCGGGGAGGTGACGCCGCAAAACCCGGTGCTGCTGCGCGCGCCGCTTAGCGGCGTCATCGACCGCATCCAGGTGCAACCCAACCAGCGAGTCAAGGCCGGCGACCCCTTGTTTGATCTGGACGCCACCTCGCTGGCCGGTCAGTTCGCCATGGCCGCGCGCGAGCGAGACGCCGCGCAGGAAAGCTTTCGGGCCAGCGCCCAACTGGCGGTCACCGACGACAAGGGCAAGCTGGCCATGGCGCAGGACCGCGCCAAGCTCGAAGAAAAAAGCATCGCCGCCGAATACACCGGCCTGGAGTTGCAAAGATTGCACGTCACCGCGCCCAGCGCCGGCGTAGTGGTGTTTTCCGATTGCAACGACTGGCAGGGCAAGGCGGTGACGGTAGGTGAAAAAGTGATGACCCTGGCGGACCCCGCCCATGTGGAACTGGCCGCCTGGCTGCCGGCGGCGGAGGCCATAGACGTGGCCCCCGGCGGCAAGATCACCCTCTATCCCAATGCCTCGCCCACCGAGTCCTATGACGCCGAAATCATCCGCGTCGCTTATAAGGCCGAGGCGGTGGAGGGCGGCCTGCTCGCTTACCGGCTGCAAGCCCGCTTCGTTGACGGCGACAAGCCGCGGTTGGGGCAGATGGGCACCGCCCGTGTCTACGGCGACTGGGTGCCGCTGATTTATTACGCTTTGCGCAGGCCGCTGACCGCCGCGCGGCAATGGCTGGGGTGGTGAGCATGCCATCTCCCGCCTTGCCCGCGCTGCGTCAGGAGCTGACGTTGCATCCCGGCCCGGTGCTGGCCGACGGCGCGCCCAGTTGGACCTTGCACGATCCCTGCGCTCACCGCTTCTATCAATTGGGCTGGGCCAGTTTCGAAATCCTGTCGCGTTGGCGGCTGGGCACCGCCGAGGCGGTGCTGCAAGCCGTCAATGCCGAAACCACGCTGCAACTTGGCGCTGAAGACATCGAAGCGGTGCTGTTGTTCTTGTCCCGCCATCAACTGCTGCAGGCCGCCAGCGTCGAGCAGAACGGCTGGCTGTGGCAGTTGCGCGAGGCCAACCGCCCCAGCCGCGCGATGTGGCTGTTGAAGAATTACCTGTTCTTCCGGGTGCCGCTGTTGAGGCCGGAGGCCCTGCTCAATCGCCTGCTGCCGTGGACCGGCTGGCTGTTCCATCCGCGTTTCTGGCTGGCGATGGGAGCGGTGCTGCTGCTGGCGTTGGCGTTGGTGTCCCGGCGCTGGGACGAGTTCACTCATACTTTTTCCGCCTATGGCGGGGTCAGCGCCGCCATAGGCATCGGCGTGTCGCTGAGCCTGGCCAAAATCCTGCACGAAATGGGGCATGCGCTGACCGCGCGCCACTTCGGTTGCCGGGTGCCGGCCATGGGCGTGGCGTTTCTGGTGATGATGCCGGTGCTCTACACCGACACCAACGACGCGTGGAAGCTGAACTCGCGCCGTCAACGGCTGCTGATCGGCGGCGCCGGCATGCTGGCGGAGCTGGTTCTGGCCGCTTGGGCCACTTTATTGTGGAGCTTCTTGCCGGACGGCCCATTGCGAGCCGGGGTTTTCCTGTTGGCCACTACCACTTGGCTGGCGACGTTGGCGATCAACGCCAGCCCCTTCATGCGCTTTGACGGTTATTTTTTGCTGGCGGATTATCTTGGTTTGCCCAACCTGCATAACCGCGCTTTCGCGCTGGCGCGCTGGCAGTTGCGCAAAACCTTGTTGGGTCTGGACGACCCAGTGCCGGAGCACTTCCCGGCCGCGCGCCGACGCGGGCTGATTCTGTTCGCGTGGGCCACCTGGCTGTACCGGTTGGTGTTGTTTCTTTCCATCGCCTTCCTGGTCTACCACTTGTTCTTCAAGGCCTTGGGCATGCTGTTGCTGGCGGTGGAGCTGGGATGGTTCATCGCCCGTCCGGTGGTGGGCGAACTGATGGTGTGGTGGCAGCGCCGAACCGATCTGCGCTGGGGCCGCGCAACCCGTCGCAGCGCCGCGGCCTTGCTGGTTCTGACGCTGGCGCTGATTCTGCCGTGGCAGCGCGAGGTGGCCAGCCCGGCGGTGCTGGGCGCCTTGCAGTCCCAGGGTCTGTACGCGCCGGCGGCAGGCGAGGTGGCCGAAGTGTTGGTGCGCGACGGCCAACTGGTCAAGGCGGGGCAGATCATGGCCAGACTCAGCTCGCCGATGCTGGAGGCGCAACTGGCGCTGGCCGGCGCTCGCGAGAGAGATTTGGCCTGGCAGACCGCGCAGCAACCATTCGACCTGGAGCTGCAACAGCGTGGTCCCGCCTTGCGCAAGCAATGGCAGGTGGCGCAGGAACAAGTGGCCGCTTTGCGCCAGCAAATGGCCAGGCTCACCCTGGCGGCGCCTTTCTCCGGTCGGGTCGTGGACGTCAGCGACGCGCTGCGCGCCGGCACCGCGCTGGCCGAGGGCGAGCACCTGCTGGACGTGGTGGGGCCCGACGGGGTCAAGGGCGAAGCCTTTGTAGAGGAGGCGGCGCTGAACGGACTCAAGCCGGGGCATGTCGCCCGCTTCGTCGCCGACGGAGGAGAGTTTTGGAGCGTGGAATGCAGGCTGGGCCAGATCGACAGGCTTAATCTGCCCTTGCTGGATCAGCCCTTGCTGGCCTCCACCTATGGCGGGCCGGTTCCCACCGAGCAACGGGACCGCGGCCTGGTGCCGCTGGCGGCCACCTTCCGCGTGCGCCTGGAGCGCTGCGACCGCCGCGGCGCGCCGCTGCGGGAACTGGCCGGCGTGGCGAGGCTGCAAGGCGAGCGTTACAGCTTGCTGGAACGCGGGGCGCGTCAGTTGCTGGCGGTGTTTCGCCGGGAAGCGGGGTTGTAAGAGCCTGTTCAATGCCTGCTGCGCGTCGTGAAACGTGACACGGTGAGTACAGCTTCAGAATGCTCATGTACCACGCGTACATTCTGTTTTCTCAGTCGTTTTCGCCTGATTTGCAAGACCTTGCGCGCGTTGGCGCGTAGAACGAAACGGGCGCGCCGCCGGCGCGTCCCGCAACAGGTTTTGGAAAGGAGCCGTTCATCATGTCCTCATTCTTGAACACTTCCTCGCTGGCCGAAGGCCTGCATCTGCGCCCGGCGCGGCATCTCGACGAGGCCTTCATTGCCGGCCTCTACCGCAGCGCCCGCCCTGACTTGCAGCTGATAGACGGAGAGGAGGAACTGATCCGCACCGTACAGGAACAGCAATACCAGGTGCTGCAACGCGGCGCGGGTGACAACTACCCGGATGCGATGCACTTCGTCATCGAAAAAACCGGAGCCAGCGTCGGCGTGGTGATGGTGGATTTCGGCCATAACGAAGTACGCATCATCTTCCTGGCCATGGTGCCGGAAGCGCGCGGCCTGGGTTACGGCAAGGAGGTGCTGATGGGCTTGCAGCAGGCGGCCTGGCAAGTGCGCGCGCCGTTGGCGGTCGTGGTTTGGCACAGCAATGTGCAAGCGCGCCGGCTCTATCACCAATTGGGTTTTGTGCTGGAAGAAGCCGGCGACATGGCGGACAAGCTGGTGTGGCGGCCCGAGCGCCACTCGCCGCGGGGCGAGGCGCGGGCGGGTTTGTAATATTTCGCCGGGCGAGCCGTGCGGCCGGAGTCTTCGTCCTTTTTCTTCGTCCGCCGGCCGCCCATGGGCTGTTGGCGGGCCGGCTCAATTGAACGGCAGCTGGAAGTAGGCCAGCGCCGGGTCGCGTCCGGCGGGAATCACCCGGCCTATCCACACCAGATCCAGGCGGATGGCGTCGCTGTGCTCGGTGGCGGGCAGTTCCAGTTGGCCCACTGCGTCCTCCAGATCGGTGGCGCCTTCGGCTGCCAGTTCCACCACAAAAGGAGTGCGCCGCGCGGTCTGGTGCGGCGATTGAGCCTGCGGCCGCAGCTTCACGGCCTGCACTTGCAGCGAAATATCGGGATGTTGCGGGTTGCGGAAGATGCAGTGCTTGCCGAGCAGATGCATGAAATCTTCGGCTTGGACGGTGGCGAGCATGGCGAGATCCCCTGAAGACAAAGGCCGCCGCCCCTGCGCGGAGAGGCGGCCGGAAGCGGCGCAACGCCGCGTATTGTGATTATGGACGAACCGGATACAGGCCGTTGATGGCGATACAGAAATTCAGCGCCAGGAAGGGGTTGAGCACGCTGACCGGAGCGTTGCCGCCGGTCAGATCGGTATTGCCGGTGGCGGACAAGCCCTGCACCGAAACCGGATTGTTGAGCGCCGTGGACCAGATGGTGGCCAAGCCGGTGCCGGCGCCGGAAGCGCCCAAGTAGGGGTTGCTGGCGCTGGGCGCGCTGGCCGGGGTGGCCGGCGTTGGCGTGCCGGCGGCGTGGAAGGTCACCGCCATGGAGGTGGCGGTATGGGAGTGAGCCGGCAAGTTGGCCACGCTGAGCGCCACGTTTTGGGTACCGCCGAACTGGCCCGGGTTGTAGGCAGGCAGATTATAGGCGGGCTGGGCGGGACCGGTGCCAATGGCCATGCGGCCGGTCAGGTTGGGCAGCTTGAAGTTTTGCGACGCGGTGCCGCCGTAGAGCGTGCCCAGCAGCGAGTACAAGGCTTCGTACTGCGATACCTGATAGGTCTGGCCCTGGCACAGCGCCCAGTCTTGCGGCGCGTAATTGAAGCCGTAGACCGTAATGGTGCCCATGTATGCGTCCATGTGTTCCTCCTGAGAGTGATCCGCCTGGCGGCCGCCAGATGGGAAAACTGTGTTTAAAGTGAGGCCGGCTGCCGCGCTTGAGACCGCTCGGGGCCAAGCGGGGCTTCGCGGCGACCGGGCGTTTTTGAAAGCGCTTGTCCTAGGTGTAGCCCAGCGCCCTGTTAATGCAATACGCATTTGTACTTGTTATTTTTTTGATATTTATCTGCTATGAGTGCGATTTTTGCGTGCGGAAAATACATATTGCATGAAGAGGGGCCGGTAGTTTAGTGAATGTGTTTAATAGATTGCGATGGCGCGGCATCGCTGTCTAAGATGCCGGCATGCCTGTCTTGATCGCACTGCTATGCGGTATTGCTATTTGCGCCGCCTTGCCGGCCTTGCCCGCCGCGACGGGGTGTCTGGGCCTGGCTGTGGGCACCGCGGCGCTGGCGGCTTGCCTGCCGTTGAGGACTCGGCCTTGGGCCGCCCTGATTCCAGCCTTCCTGCTGGGCTTGGGCTACGCCGCCTGGCGCGCCGACTACCGTATGGCGCAGCAACTGCCGGCCGACTGGCAGCAGCGGTCCATCGTCTTCGTCGGCGAGGTGCGCGGCCTGCCGCAGGCCGGCGAGTATGGAACGCGGCTGATCATGGAGGTGGAGCGCACGCTGACGCCGGGCGTCAACTTGCCGCAAACCGTGCGGCTTACGGATTTTCTTCAGCGCGATTGGCCGACGGGCAGCCGCTGGCGGGCGGAAGCGCGCTTCAAGCGCAGCCGCGGCACGGCCAATCCATTCGGTTTCGACGTTGAACAATGGCAGTGGTCGGAAGGCGTGTTGGCCAGCGGTTCGTTGAGACCGGGCGAGCGCCGGCTGGAGGACAGCCGCGCGCCGCTGGCCTGGGTGGATCGCGCGCGCGCCGCCTTGGTGGCGCGCATAGAGGGGGTGTTGGGCGAATCGCGCGAAGCGGCCCTGATCGCCGCGTTGACGGTGGGCGCGCAGCAACGCGTGGCGCGAGAGGATTGGGGTTTGTTCGCCGCCACCGGTCTGACGCATCTGGTTTCGATCTCCGGCCTGCACATCACCATGCTGGCGGGTTTGGCGGCGGCGGCGCTGGCCTGCTTGTCGCGAAGGCTGCCAGTTTTGGGCTTTCCGCCGCGCTTGCTGATCGCCGGCGGGGCTTTTCTGACGGCGGCGGCCTATGCCTTGCTGGCCGGTTTTTCGGTGCCGACCCAGCGCACGCTGTTCATGTTGGGCGTCGGACTGGCCTCCCTTTGCCTGCGGCGCGGCTTGTCGCCGTTTCGCATCTGGTGGCTGGCCTTGGCGGTGGTCTTGCTGATGGATCCTTTCTGCGTGCTGGCGCCTGGCGTCTGGCTGTCTTTCGGCCTGGTGGCCGCCTTGATGGCCAGTTCCATCGCCAGACGCCGCGCGCCGGGCAAATGGCGGGCGGCGTTGGCGGGACAGTGGGCGGCGGGCGTATGCACGCTGGCGCCGCTGGCTTGGTGGTTCGGCGGCATTCCGCTGGTGTCGCCGCTGGCCAACGCGCTGGGCATCCCCTATGTGTCGCTGTTGCTGACGCCGCTGGCTTTGGCCGCCGCCTTGTTGCCGCTGGAGTGGCCGCTGCATTTAGCCGCTTGGCTGGTGCGCGGTTTTTACTGGGGGGTGGAATGGTTCGCGCAAGCGCCGGCCTTGTCTTTGGCCGGGACGCCTCTGCCGCTGTTCTTGCTGGCCTTGCTTGGGTCGGTGTGGCTGATCGCCCCGCGAGGCGTGCCGGGACGAGGGTTGGCGGCTTTGATGTTGCTGCCGATGTTGGCTTATCAGCCCCCGCCGCCGGCACAGGGGGAATTCCGCGCCACCATGCTGGATGTGGGTCAGGGCCTGGCGGTGCTGGTGCAAACCCGGAACCGTTCCTTGTTGTTCGATACCGGTCTTGGCGGGGCGGAGAGAATCCTGTTGCCGCAGTTGCGAGGCTTGGGGGTGAAGGAGCTGGATGGCTTGGTGCTGTCGCATCACCATAGTGACCACGACGGCGCCGCCGCCGAGCTGGCTGCGGCCTTGCCGGTGGGGCGGGTGTTGGCCGGCCAGCCGGAGTCCTTGCCGGGGCTGGGGTTGAGCGGCGACGGCTGCCGCCCTGGACAGAGCTGGGCATGGGACGGGGTGCGTTTCGATGTGCTGGGTCCGCCGGACGCGGCTCCGGCCAATGACGAGAACGCGCAGAGCTGTATTTTGCGAGTGGCCGGCATGAAACACGCGCTCTTGCTCAGCGGCGATGCGCCGGAGGCGGTGGAGCGTATGTTGGCCGCTCAGCCTGGGCTGCGCCTGCGCAGCACGGTGTTGGCCGCCGGCCACCATGGCAGCCGCACCTCCACCGGGGCCGCCTGGTTGGCGGCGGCGCAGCCGGAAGTGGTCTTGATCAGCGCCGGTTACCTGAACCGTTACCGCCATCCGCATCCGTCTGTACTGAGGCGGGTGGAGGAGGCTGGCGTCGCCGTGCTGCGCACCGATCTGGACGGCGCGCTGTCCTTGGAGTTCGGCGACGGGGTGGAGTGGACCTGCCTGCGCGACAGCCAACGCCGTTATTGGCGCGAGCGCGGCGATTGCGGCGAGCCGCCTTGAGTCTGTCGCCTGGCGGATTCATGGGGGCGCCGCCGCAGCATGGCGCTGATTCTTAGCCCTCGCTGTTGACGTGGGCCACCACGATATTGCCCCGCCCCTGGTAGTGCAGGCCGTCGAAGGACAGCTTGCGGGCGATCAGGATGCCGCGACCGTGGCTGGACATCAGCGAGGCGGGCTCGGCGTTCTGGTAACGCTCCCAATCGAAGCCCGCGCCCATGTCGCTGATAGTGAAGCGCATTTGCTCGGGCTCGCGGCTGAAATCCACGCAGACCTGGCGCAGCCCTAGCTCCGGATCCTGCATGCGGCGAGCCAGCTCGGCCTCCCACTGCCCTTCGGCCATGTAGTGGCTTTTTTCGTCGAAGCTGATGTCCAGGTTGCCGTGCTCAATGGCGTTGACCAGTAGCTCGAACAAACCGGTGGCCACTCGCTCCGGGTGGGCGCAGGTTTTGGCCAACAGGGCGGTGACGGTTTGGGCTTCCTTGTGGCTGCGGCAGGTGAAGGAGGCTTTGTTCAGATGACGCAAGGCGTCTACGTGCAGATTGGCCAGCTCGCGGAAATGGGCGTAGCGGTCCCAGTGACCTATCGCCGCTTCGACGATGGCCAGCAGCATGTCACGGGAAAACGGTTTGGTCAGATAGTAGAAGGCGCCTGCGGCCAGCCCTTCCTGCACGCTGGAGGCCGCCCCCATGGCGGTTTGCATGATGACCGGCAAAAACTCAAGCCGCGGTTCGCTTTTGATGCGTTTGAGCACGTCGAAACCGCTGATGCCGGGCATCATCTTGTCCAGCAGGACGGTGGAGAAAGTTTCGCCTTCGCGTTGTAAGATGGCCAGCGCGGTTTCTCCGTCCTCGGCCTGGACCACTTCGTGGCCGGCGTCCTGCAGCAGCTCGGCCATCAGCTCCAGATTGAAGGGTTCGTCGTCAACGAGCAGTAGTTTGTGGGGCATGGTTGGTGTCCTCCGTGGCGCCGGCCGGCCGGGTGCGCGGAATGATGAAGGTGAACAGCGCGCCGTGTGTCGGCAAATTGCTCGCGAAGATGTGCCCATGGTGGGCGGTGATGATTTCGCGGCAAATGGCCAGCCCCAGGCCGGTGCCGCCGGCGCCGGTCTTGGTGCTGCTGCTCTGGATGAATTTGTCGAAAATGCTTTCCAGCTCGGATGCAGGCACGCCGGGACCGGCGTCCTCCACGGTGACGAGAATGTTCTCGCCGTCAGGGTCCTGGCGCAGACAAGCGTTGACGCCTATTTCACCGCCGCGGGGGCTGAACTTGATGGCGTTGGACAACAGGTTGCGCATCACTTGGCCTATGCGGAAGGGATCGATGTCGGCGTTCAGCGGTTCTGGCGAGCAGTTCAGGTCGATGCGGATTTCGTTGAGCGCGGCAAGCGGCGTCATTTCGTCGCAGATATCGTGCAGGCATTGGCACAGATTGTTGCGGCTTATGGTGTATTCCATGCGACCCACTTCCATCTTGGCCAGGTCGAGCAAATCGTTGAGCAGTGTCAGCAGCCGGTTGCCGCTGCTCTGAATGCGGCTGAAGTATTGCGCCATCTTGTCGTCGTTCTGCCCGCGTGAGCGGGCCTGACCCATTTCGGTAAAGCCGAGGATGGCGTGCAGCGGCGTGCGCAGCTCATGGGACATATTGGCCAGGAATTCGGTTTTGGCGCGGCTGTTTTCCTCGGCCAGCACTTTGGCATGGCGCAGGGTTTCCTCCAGAGCGCGCTGAGCGGAAAAGTCCTGGTACAGCCAGATGGTGCCGAGCTTGGGCACCGAGGGGTTGATGGCCTTGCCATACAGCCGGCACCAGAACAGCTTGCCGGTGCCAGTGCGCAGCCTTTGTTCGGTCTGCACCACCTTGCCGTCGTTGAGCAGGCTGTACAGCGCTTTGCCAGTGCGCTCCCATTGTTCCGGCGATTCAAAGAAGGGCATCGTGCTGTGGCCCAGGATAGCTTCCTCGCGTTGCTCGAACAGGTCGAGGAAGGCGCGGTTCACCTGGAGCAGGTTGCGGTCCACGATGTAGGCCATCGCCATCGGGCTGGCGTCCAGCAGCGCGGACAGCTGGCGGCTTTGCACTTCCACCTGCTCGGCCAGGCTGTTTTTCAGCTCGATCAGCGCCGCTTCTTGTTCCTTGCGGATGGAAATGTCGCGGCAGACCACCACGTAGAACCAATCGTCAGGCAAGGTGACCCGGCTGAGCGAGAGCTCCACCGGCAGCAGATGCTCGTCGCTGCGGCGCAAGCTGGCTTCGAAGGGCCGACCTTCATGCTCTTGGGCGATGTGTTCGAAGCTGCGCGCCGGATTGCGGTCGTACAACTCATCCAGCAGTTTGCCTATCGGCAGTTGGCGCACCATGTCTGCCGATTGGCCGATCAAGCGAACAGCCGCCGGGTTGATCTGCAAGACCAGGCCTTGATGGTCTATCAGGATGATGGCGTCGGAACTGGCCTGCAGAATGGCGCGTTGGCGCGCCTCGCTCTGCGCTAGCGCTTGCTCGGACATCACCCTGTCGTTGATTTGCTCGCGCAGCGTGCGTGTATTCATCTCCAGCTGCTGCTGGCTGCGCTTGAGCTGATCCTGCATCCGGCGGCGGGATTGGGCTTGTAGTTGCTGGAACCAGAACATCGCCAGCAAAAAGCCGGCGGTAGTGGCCAGGATGGCCCAGTGGGTCAGACGCATGCCGGGATTGGCCACGCCTTGCGGATAAGCGCCGAACAAGATCTCGTTGCCGCCCAGATTGTGACGAATGGTGTACAAGGGAGGCATGGACGGCAGCGGCCGGGTGGGCTGAGAGTCCAGCAAGGGCGCGTCGGGCTGCTCCTGGGTCCAGGCGACAATGCGCACATGGCGCAAGGGGCTGGCGGTGCCGGGTTCGCGCTGGCTGTCCTGAATCAGCTTGTCCTTGCGCAGATTCAACAGCAGCAGCGTGTTGTCGTCGTTTAGCCGCACCACGATGTCCAGACGGCTGCCGTTGCTGCCGGGCAGCGTGGTCGGCATCAGCACGGGCTGGGTGCTGTGGCGCGCCAGGTCCATTTTGCGGCGGGCATTGCCGACGCCGCCCAGGTCCAGGCCTTGCGGCAAGGCGTTGCTGTCGTCAGGCAGATAACTGGAGATCGGATAGTACAGCGGGCGGCGCGGACTGGGCGCCAGATGCCGGTCCTGGAGCACGCGAATACTATTGGCGACGCGGCTCTCGAACGCCTCGCGCTGCTCCGGGCGCACATATTCGATGATGCCCAGTCCGCCGAACGGCGTATCGTCGCGTATGGTGCTGCGCGCGAGCACGGCCAGAGAGCGTGGTTGGGGGCTGTTGGCCAGGCTTTGCGCCAGCACGGCGGAGTGGTCCAGCATCGCTTGCATTCGCACGCGCAGCAGTTCGGCGCTCAGCTCGCCCCAGTAATGCTGACGGTCGATGAGCTCGGCGCGTTCATCGTTGATCATCAGCCAATATTCGGCGGACAGCAGGCCGACGCTCAGCAGGCCGCTAATCACCAGCGCGCTCAGGCGATTCAAGGAAAGCCGCCTCCGCGCAAGCCGGCAGACGGCGATCCGGGGCGCTTAGGTTCGCCGTCCATCCCGCGCCAGCTCCTGGTAAAGGGCCTCGAACTCGCGCGACAGTTTGTGGCGTGGGTCCAGGTACACCATGGGAAGCGCCGCATCGTGTGACTCCCGGATTTTCACGGATGAAGACAGCGGAGAGGACAGCACCGGCAGGCCTTCTTGCTTAAGTTCCTCCACCAGGCGCACCGGCAAGCTGGCCCGGGCCTGGAACTGGTTGACCACGATGCCTTCAATGAACAGCTCGGGGTTGTGGTCGGCGCGAATTTCCTCGGTGTTCACTTTCAGGTTATAGAGGGCCTGGCGGGAAAAGGCATCGCAGTCGAAGGGAATCAGGCAGCGGTCCGCGGCGATCAAGGCCGAGCGGGTGAAGAAGTTTAAAGCCGGCGGGGTGTCGATCCAGATTTCATCGAACTGGCCGCTCAAACTGTCCAGCGCTTCCTTGAGCTTGAACATTTTGTAGCGCGCCTCCAGTTTGCCCATCAGCTCGGCAAGGTCCGGGTGCGAGGCCAGCAGGCTGAGCCCGGGCAGCGGCGTGGCGCGGACGAAGTCAGACGGCTCCTTGCTGAACATGGAGATATTCAGCATCTGCTCGAACAGGCCGGCCAGCGACGGCGCCTCGTCCCTAGCGGCGGAGCCCATCAGATAATGGCTGGCGTTGCCTTGCGGGTCCAGGTCCACCAACAGCACCCGTTTGCCCTGTTTGGCGGCGACGGCGGCCAGGTTGACGGTAATGGTGGACTTGCCCACCCCCCCTTTTTGATTGAAGACCACTCGTCTAATCGCTTGCATGGGTGCTCCAGGCATGGGGCCGGTTGGGCGGCGGGGCCGCTACGCAGAAGAGGCCCGCTCGCGTTTTGGCGCGACGCGGGGCCGGGCCGCGCCGCGCGCGAGCGGGTAGGGCGAATCGGGTTCAGAACCCCGGGTCGCCCTTGCATACCAGCAACATTTGTTGATAGCTGGCCGAATTCTGCACCACCGGCATAGGTTTTATCTGAGCGTCATTATAGGTGAAGCTGGCGATCTGGCGGCCGTTCTCATCGAACAACACCATGTCCAGCAGGCGGAAAGTGCGTTGCGAGCAGTCTATCTGCCAAGTATTGATCGACACCTTGTGGCGCGGCGTGGACAGGAAGTTTTCCTTCTTCAGATTGAAGATGGTTTTACGGTCTCGGAAACTGACCAGCTGGCCCTGTTTGCGGACCGACAACTTGTCCAGCTCGTTCAGAATGTTGCCGTTGGGGGACACACCCAGGTTTTGCCAATCGGCGTTGGCTGGGCTGGCGCCGGATTGAATAGGCTTGCCGACGGTCGACGGGCTGGGTGCTTTGCTAGGGGCGCTGGCGCAGCCGCTGATCACTGCGGCCGCCAACAGGACGGGCCAAATATTACGCATTGATGCCTCCACGAAATCGTCGGTCAGTGTCGCACAGCGGAAGAAAGGCTCCAAGCCTGGCGCGCGGGGTGGTTCGAGCGGCGCCGCGCTGAGGTTGGTTGCCGGAAGCCTTCGACAGTGCTGCGCCGCAAAAAATCCTCAATGCCATGTAAGTATTTTTTTGCGGGAGAACACCAAAAATAAATGTAAAAAACGGAACTTCGCGAGTGTCCCACAGGTCCATGGTAGTGCGAGAGCATTTTTCCTCTTCGTTTCACATTGTCTCCATCCAACTTTATGGCCGCTGCACTCCAGCGGCCCTTTTTTTGCCCATTGCGCCCGAGACAGGACGCTGCCGGCCACTTGCCGTACAATAGTCCCCTTCTCGCAAGAAGACGGCTTATGCAGGACGCGCTCTCCCTACTCAATAATATCTTCGGCTATCCCGAATTCCGCGGACAGCAAGGGGAGATTGTCGATCATGTCGCCCAGGGCGGCCACGCGCTGGTGCTGATGCCCACCGGCGGCGGCAAAAGCCTCTGTTTTCAGATCCCCGCGCTGATGCGTCCGGGCGTCGCCATCGTGGTGTCGCCGCTGATCGCGCTGATGCAGGACCAAGTGGCCACTCTGGTGGAACAGGGCGTGGCCGCCGCCTGTCTCAATTCCGCCACCCCGCTGGACGAAGCGCGCGACATCGCGCGCCAGGCGCGCGCCGGCTCGCTGGACCTCTTGTACGTGGCGCCGGAGCGCTTGCTGACGCCGCGTTTCCAAGAGTTCGTATCGCAGCTGAACATCAGCCTGTTCGCCATCGACGAAGCGCATTGCGTCAGTCACTGGGGCCATGACTTCCGTCCGGAATACCAGCAATTGGGTTTCCTCGCCGAACGTTTCCCGCAAGTGCCGCGCATCGCCCTGACCGCCACCGCCGACGAACAGACCCGCGCCGACATCATTGATTACTTGAAGCTGCAGGACGCGCGCGTCTTTCTATCCAGCTTCGACCGGCCCAATCTGTTCTACCAAGTGGTGGAAAAGCACAACGCCAAGAAGCAGCTGCTCGACTTCATCCGCAACGAATACCCGGGAAGCGCCGGCATCGTCTACTGCCTGTCGCGCAAGCGCGTGGAAGACACCGCGCAATGGTTGTGCGACAACGGCATTCACGCGCTGCCTTACCACGCCGGCCTCAGCCATCAGCAGCGTGAGACGAATCAGCGCGAATTCCTGCGCGACGAAGGCGTAGTCATGGTGGCCACCGTTGCCTTCGGCATGGGCATAGACAAGCCGGACGTGCGCTTCGTCGCCCATATCGACATGCCCAAGAGTCCGGAGAACTTCTATCAGGAATCCGGCCGCGCTGGCCGCGACGGCCTGCCCGCCGCCAGTTGGCTGTGCTACGGACTCAACGACGTGGTGCAACTGCGGCAAATGATAGAGGGCGGGGAAATGGCCGAACTGCAAAAGCAGGTGGAACTAGGCAAGCTCGAAGCCATGCTGGCTTTCTGCGAAGCCGCGTCCTGCCGCCGTCAGCACATCCTGGCGCATTTCGGCGAACAGAGCCGTCCTTGCGGTCATTGCGACAACTGTCTGCATCCGCCCATCACCTTCGACGCCACCGTGGCGGTGCAAAAGCTGCTGTCCTGCATTTACCGGGTGGAGCAGCGCTTCTCCGCCGGCCATGTGATCGACGTGCTGCTGGGCCGCGCCAATCAAAGCGTTGGCCATTACGGGCACGATAAGCTGTCCACCTTCGGCATCGGCCGCGATTACAACCAACGCGTCTGGCGCTCCATCGTTCGCCAACTGGTGGCGCGCAAGCTGCTGCATGTCGACATCGCCCGCGGCCAATCGCTGGTGTTGAGCGATGAATGCCGCAGCGTGCTCAAAGGCCAGGAAAAAGTCTATCTGCGGCCGGTGGCCGACGACAAAGCGTCGCGCAGCACAGCCGGCGCCGACCGCTGGCTGCGCACCGAACGCGAAGAACGGCTGTGGCAGGCGCTGCGCGGCTGGCGCCGACAAATGGCGGACGAGCACAATGTGCCGGCCTACGCGGTGTTCTCCGACCGCACCTTGCGAGACCTGGTGGAAAAGCATCCGACCTCGCGTGCCGGCCTGGCCAAGGTCTATGGGTTGGGGGAACTCAAGCTGGCGCGCTACGGTGAGGCGCTGCTCGAATTATTGAACGCGGCGGCGGCCGAGGCGGGCTGATCCATCTGCCGTTTTAGTTTCCAGTCCGGCGGAACAAATCCGCTACAATCGATGCGAATAATATTGATTGATCTGGAGCGATAGATGGCAGTAAACCTCAAGCCCATCAGCGGCGAACATCTCTTCCCCATTCCCGGCGTGGAATTGAGCGTCGCCGCCGCCGGCATCAAGAAAGCCGACCGCAACGACGTGTTGGTCATCCGTCTGGACAAGGGCAACACCGTTGCCGGCGTGTTCACCCAAAACCGCTTTTGCGCCGCTCCGGTGCAAATCTGTAAAAAGCATCTGGACGCCGGTGTGCAAATCCGCGCGCTGGTCGTCAACACCGGCAACGCCAACGCCGGCACCGGCGAGCAAGGCCGTAGCGACGCGCTACAAGTCTGCCGGACGCTGGCCGATGAGCTGGGCTGCCAACCCGAACAGATTCTGCCCTTCTCCACCGGCGTGATTCTGGAACCGCTGCCGGTAGACAAGATCGCCGCGGCGCTGCCGGGACGACAAGGCGCGGACTGGGCCGATGCCGCCCGCGCCATCATGACAACGGACACCGCGCCCAAAGCGGTTAGCGCCCGCCTGATGCTGGAAGGCCACCCGGTCAACATCACCGGCATCTCCAAAGGCGCCGGCATGATCCACCCCAATATGGCCACCATGCTGGGCTTCATCGCTACCGACGCCGCGGTAACCCGTCCGGTGCTGCGTCAATTGGTGAAGGAAGTGGCCGATGTTTCCTTTAACTGCATCTCGGTGGACGGTGACACCTCCACCAACGACAGCTTCATCCTGATCTCCACCGGTCAGAGCGGGGGGCCGTTGATCGATTCCCCGCAGCAGGCAGCCTACCAAGCGTTAAAGGCGGAGCTGGTTCAAGTCGCCACGGCATTGGCCCAGGCCATCGTCCGCGACGGAGAGGGCGCCACCAAGTTCATCACGGTCAAAGTTGAGGGCGGCCGCTCGTTCGAAGAATGCAAGGACGTCGCTTACGCCATCGCGCGCTCCCCGCTGGTGAAAACCGCTTTCTTCGCCTCCGATCCCAACCTGGGGCGTCTGCTGTGCGCCATCGGCTACGCTGGGGTGCAGGACCTGGATGTCGATCGCCTGGAACTGTATCTGGACGATGTGCTGGTCGCCGTCAACGGCGGGCGCAATCCTCTATATAAAGAAGAAGACGGCCAGCGCGTGATGGCCCAGCCGGAAATCCTGGTGCGGGTGAACTTGGGACGCGGCGCGGCGGAGGCTACGGTTTGGACCTGCGACTTCTCTTATGATTATGTGAAAATCAATGCGGACTACCGTAGCTGAACAAGGCTTTTGAGCCGTCTTGGCGTGGGCGCCGGCCTGAAAACCGGCGCTCATTTCAGTCAAAGCCCCGGTTTGCGGGGCTTTGACGCATAGGAGTTCCCCCATTGAAGCGAGGTCAGGCAGGACGCACGGAATAAATCATTCCTGCCCGATATGACCGATTCTTTACAAATCAATGGTTTGTAGAGGCTGCTTGCGGAAATGACGGTTTTAATCAA
>NZ_JALCYU010000016.1:0-127382 GCF_023507765.1 Chromobacterium sp. IRSSSOUMB001 | reverse complement strand
GTGCCCATATGACTTTATCCGGCACTGCGCTCAACGGCCCACAGACTTGTACAACCTCATCCAACGCGGCGTACGGAAGCGAACAATCATCAGATACAGACGTATGTAACTGAGAATAAAGACTAAGACAAAACCAACTAACACAAGCGTGTTATTCCAGAACAACATTGCAGGCACAACTGAGCAAGAAGACAAAGCCCATAAATATGGAGAGGTAAGGCTGTTTCGCTGTGTTAAATGACGAATCTCTTTTGACCCCACCATCCAACGCACCACTCGACGGTAAATCATTTGGTGCAAATGCAAGGCATCAGGATACCCTACAGCCCGCCCCTGAAGAAATTTCCTACGATAAATCGAGAATAAAGTTTCAAAGACAGGATAGATAACACATAACAGCGGAAACCAAGGAGATACTGCTGGATTTCGTACAATCAAGAGTACAGAAATTTCAGCTATCATAAACCCAACTAGGTAGGCGCCACCATCCCCCGCAAACATTAACCCTTTCGGAAAGTTCCAAAATAGAAAACCTAAAATTGCACCGATCATGGCAAAACACACACTCATCAGCACCACATCATTAACTTTGAAACAGACATAAATTATAGCGAGAAATATAAATATAGCCACCACACCCGAAAGTCCATTGTAACCATCGATAATATTCATAGCATGGGCAACCCCACCAACAGCAACTACTGTCAACAATACAGAGACCCAAACAAACCGAGACAGCACAAGATCAGCCCATGGCAGACCCAATCTAAACAAACCAGCATTCAATAAAATATAGGCAAGTAAAGCGGCAACGAATGTGGAAAATAGCCTCGGCGCAGGTCCTATTTTTTTTGTGACATCCTCAATCAAACCAGCAAAAAAAGCGGGAATGGCAGATAGCAGCAGTAGCAATGGCCACCACACCTCATTCAGAAAACTGGACAACAAACATCCAGCTAACAAACCCAGCATAATAGGTACACCACCTATTCTTGGAACCGGAGCTGCATGAAATTTTTGAACGCTACTCACATCACTATCTGCAGAATAGTGTGCATGCAGGTGGCTATACCGAATTAAAATCAGCCCAGATAACAATGCAAAGAACAAAGCCAACAAGAATATTTGTAGCATACATTTAGTCAGTCACGTAGAGATTAGCAATTAAAAATCATACCTGCAAGATCACGAAGGCTCAAACGAACTTACTGCTTGACAGGCAAACCCTCCAGACATATTTTATTTAGCCTCCGCCTCCCTGGATCAAAAAACCAGCCCCATTTTAAAAAATATTGGCATGCTGACTTTATATGCAAGAAAAACATTCTATTATTTTTATAAGAGCTCTGTTCGAAATGATGCAAAATAGAAACCCCACCGACATAAACAGCACCAAATTGCTCTGCGGCTCTTCGTGAAAGATCTACATCTTCGAAATACATGAAGTAGCGCTCATCAAACCCTTTAAGAGCCAACAAGGCCTCTTTTCTGAAAAACATAAAGCACCCAGACAAGGAGGGCGCAAAAAAAGTACAGCTAAAATCAGCATTCTGCAGAAGATAATTCTTACTTGTCCAACGCGCAGCTGCTGGCAGCAATCTCCGCACAAAAGAGTCCAGCGGCGTAGGCAATAGACGACACACCTCCTGTCTTGATCCGTCTGCATTGCTGATCGCCGGCATAAACAAACCGGCCGGGCATTGCTCTGCCACCTCTATTAATTTTTTTAATACATCAGAGGAAAACTCAACATCTGGATTGCACACAAGATAATAGTCACTCTCGGCAGCGAACTTATTAATTGCCTGATTATGCCCATGCCCATAACCTTGATTAGATGATGACTTAACATACACAACTCTTGGGTCACCCATCTTCCGAGCCCATTGGCAGTCAGAGTTATCTACTAGAATCAATCTTTTCACAACATCACTGGAGAGAATTGAGTTAATTGTCGGCAATACTTTCTCCAAACTGTGCCGATACAACACGACTGAGACAATCACACTTTTCATGTTTTTAACTTAGCCTTCCCAACGACACCCTCATAAAAATCAGCCAGCTTTTTAATCGCATTTTCTTTAGAAAATCTAGCTTCAAAATCCCTACGTATGTCTTCTTGATGAAAAGAAGCATAATTTAAAAAAATACTTTGTAGTGCACCTGACAATTCTCGAGCATCCCCTACATCAACCAATAGTCCATTTATCTCATTCACAATGGACTCCGGTCCTCCGCAGCGGGTGGCTACGACAGGTAAGCCACTCGCTATGGCTTCTAAATAAACAACACCAAAAGTCTCCAAATAAGAGGGCAATACAAATACATTGGCTTGCGTAAACAAAGACGGCACATCTTCCCTTTTCACATGACCAAGCCAGCAAATCAATGCAGCGATGCCCAATTGATTCGCTTCCTCCTTGAAGCTCTCCAGCTCCGGTCCATCCCCAGCAATAAGAAAGCGCACCTCTCTACCGGCTGGTGACCAATACCGAATCGCTTGTAATAAACAACGGACACCCTTTTGCTCATTCATAGTACACAGCGTAAGAAATACAAATGGCTTATCTGTACGAGTGTGTGGCTGAAAGCTCTCTTCGTCGATGAAATTAGGAATGATGACCGGGAACCCACAGCCTTTTTCCGCCATAGACCGTGCGAGGTAGGGACTCACAGCAACGACACCATCAGCCGAGGTATACGCTTGTTTTAACGTAGGAATGACCTCACCCCGTTTTACCAAACTTCGAAAGGGAAATGGTCCCATATGCTCTGTAATTACATAAGGAACATCGAACTCCTCTGACAATTTTTGGGCAATAACCCCTGCTGGATACCCAACATGAGCATGTATGATGTCAATTTTTTCAAAGGTCTTAAGTGCTATTAAAAAATTCTCTCTATTTGTAGCATAAAGCTGCGCCCACCCCCCCCAAGGCAACCGATGACTCCAATGCAGCGCGGCATTTCTAATTTCCACATAGTACGGAGACACATAATGCAAATAAGGCTTCCGATTTTTCATCCACCAGCAGAGTGCTTTCACCAAACGCCAGGGGGTACGTATAGGCACTTCGGTTTCAGCATGCCCCCATAAGCTAACAATCACTTTTTCACAATAACTACTCTGGCTATATAGAAATAACTGCTCTTTGGTAAAAATTCCGGCAGAAGGGGAGGAAGCGCTTGGGTACCAACTAGGAATCAGAAAAACATTCATTCGTCACCTCATTTCCTTCCATCTAATTTTTGCAGCCCCACCACATTGTAAAAAATAATTTGCAAAACCTCAAAAACGCTAAAGACTACCAATGCAATCATCAAACTATTTAAAACATATCCGAGCGTTAAAGAAAAAACACGCAACAAAAAGGATAGAAAGGAAAAAAAGAGTGAACCCTTCTGAAAATTCATAATAATATAAAAGCTTGATGTAGGAGAGCTAACAAACATGGCAAACAAAGCAGGACTCAAAATAACAGCCATTTCTCCAGCAACAGCCCACTTCTCACCAAACACAAAACTAAAAATCTCTTTCCCTACAAAAAAAAGCACGCAAAATGGAAGTAGGCCCAATAGCATTAGCGAACGCCAAGTTTTGAACAACCTCAACCGAAGTCCAGCTACCGTCTCCCCATTTTGTGAGGCGCGTTGAAAGAAAACCTGACCCACAGCGCCTCCCACAACAAATAAAGGCGCTGCCAGAATTCTCCATGCAAGACTGAACTGTCCAGCCTCTCCGCTTGAGAACAAGCTTGAAATTAGCAGAACCGGCACTTGCAGAGAAACGATATCAAGCAGCGCAGCAGGTAGAAGATAATATGCTGTATTACGATTTTTAAAGAGCTGTTTAATGGCTGCACTTAAAAAAATATTTTCATGCAAACTATACAAATAAAACATTAGAAAAAAAATGGGTATAAATACGCTGATCGCTTGCGCCACAACCAAACCGTAAGCATAACCAAACGACCCCATCAGCAATGCAGCCAGTGCCAACGAAATACCCTGCCCAACACGAATCAGAGATACCCAGAAGAACTGTTGCTGGCGATTTAGCCACTGCAAAAAACTATTACATACCGCGGTACATGCGGAGACAAGTACTAACCCTATCATGAGCACACCGCTTGCGAGCAAATTTTCAATTGGCTCAGGAAGAAATTGTGCCACAAAACATAAAAAAAAGAACAATAATGGGGAAAAGCAAAAAGAGAGTAAGATAACGCCAATTAATAGATGCAAGGCTTCATCTTGGGAGGCTGCAGGAATAATCCGAACATCCAACCGCAACGTCACAAGAGTGCTCACGACACCGACAATAGAAAGAAAGATAGCTAACTGGCCAAAAGCTTCAGGAGAATATAGACGAGTCAACCAAGGGCTACATAGCGCAAATGCTCCCTGCCCCAAAGCAGCACCCATACCCAAAACAATCGAGTCTCGAACAAATAGATTATTCTTGATTTTTTTAACCAACATGGGATTACACCACTTTATCACGGTCACGCATACGACTTATTAAATCTTGTCGCATCTTCTTTGTGATAACATCTCTTCGGAAAGACGAAAGCAAGAGTGGATCTATATGGCATTCCTTTTTACCATCCCGAACGAGATCAAAGATTCGCTTGGCAATCAAATCACTATCATTTTCATAGCAAGCTCCCGCCTGGAGTTCCTGAATAATTTTCCCAACCTCCATATCAGAAGAAGTACCAATTGCCATAATTTCCGTCCTGGAAATCATATATTCAAAAATTTTTCCACTAACAACTCCTTTAATTGCCTTCCCCCCATTTTCCTGCGCTCCAAAAAATAATAGTAAATCCGCACCCACCTGTGCTTCCAGAGCATCTTCTCGATTAACTTGTCCCAAGAACTGAATATAAGAAAAAGCCACAGGATACTGACGCGCCTTTTCTTTAATAGCGTCATTGTCACCAATGAAAATAACTTGGAGCTGGCTTTGCTTCACATGGGCAGACACCATTTCTAATGCCTTTAAGAAAGGCCGAATATCATATAAATGATCTATATATGCCCCGGTATAGACCAGTTTTCGCGGTAAACCACTAGAAGTGACACAAGACTCGCTTTTTTCTTTAACATCTCGCGATTCATAGCCGTTTGTATAAACTACTGCTTCCTTGCCATGCAATTGACTTAAATAGTCTGCTAAGGCATGACTTACCGTGGTTATTACATCCGCATGTCTCAGGCATGCTATTTCATTTTTAATTTCCAAATTTTTAAACAGATCAATCCCAGTAAAAAAGGGATTCCCCGACCAAAGATCTCGATAATCTGCTGACCAAAATACTTTGGGGAACTCCCTCTTCAACCGAGAGGCCACAAGATGAACGGGGTATGCTGGGGAAGAACTTATTATCAGATCAATACCAAACTGCATAATTAAGCGACGCGCTACTCGCACTGCCGATGGCACCCAAAGGCTTCTTGGATCTAGAAAATTACAAAAAATATTTTTCTTGAGCCGTCGATGAGTTCCTTTCAATACCGATAGTAGCTTATTTTTCTTAACATTTTTTTTAACATCAAACCTGCCATCAACTAAATCAATTTTTTGTACGCTCCCCCAATAACCTACGGAGTAAACAGAGACGTCTCCTCCTCCGAGCTCTGCCCGTAATGCCCCAGTACCTTTAGGTGTACTAATAACAAAAACCCTATCGCCCTCTTCAGAAAAGTACCTACACATTGCATTAGGACGCTGCGCCCCGACGGATTCTTGTGGAGAAAAATAGTTACTAATAATCAATACATTCATATTTTTACACCAAAAACATCCATCCAGCATCCAAAATTGATGATCCGCCATGGCTGAAAATTGAATGGGGTTCGGCCATCAATCATATTTTCTAAAAACTGTCTTGCATTATCAGGCTGAAAAACACCTCCTGCTTGGTCTAGTGCCTTATCTAAATGTGCCCTAAACATCTCAGGAGCGACTTTACGCAGCCACAATTGTTCTGGCGTCACAAAACCAAGCTTATCATAGCGATTCTTGATCTTATCAGGCAGATACTCTTCCATACTGTCTCTTAGTATTCGCTTAGTAACTGCTTTATTTATCTTGTACTCATCAGGGAGTCCAGTTGTAAATTCAACCAACCTGTAATCAAGGAATGGTACTCTAGACTCTAAGGAGTGTGCCATTGAGTTTCGATCCTCCCAGTGCAGTAACATTTGAAGATTGCTTTGTGTCAGCTGCGTTAACGAGTGAGCTCGAACACTCTTTAATATATCTGGACTCATAAACGGATTTTGACCGCTCAAACACTCAATATTTAACCACATTGGGGCAGCATGAGCCCTCCCATCCATCGACTTTAATTTATCTTTCACAACCTCGGGGAGCAGGCCATTCGCAAGATATTTTAGACTCTTAAAACCATACCCATGAAGATGATGCATTGCACTTATTTCTTGGGCCAGTTGTAAAAATTTTCCTTGCTTAAGCAAGGTATTTAGATAGGGCGTAAAAAATGAGTGATAGCCGGCCAACTGCTCGTCGCTACCTTGCCCATCTAGCATTACCTTGACTCCAGCCTCGGCAGCCATTTGAAATACATGCCATTGTGCGTTGATACTAGTTGAGCCAAAGGGCTCATCCTGATGCCAAGTAATCTTTTCCATTTGTTCAAAGACATCTTGCACATTTGGTTGGCAGTAATGCGCAATAGAGCCAGTTTTGGCAACCGCAAGCTCAATCCATTTTTTTTCACTAAACTGTGGAAACTCTGAGCAGGCCGAGAAAGTATGTTGCTTCACAGGGGCACCGCTACCCTGGAGCAGATGATTTACCACTCCCACGATGGATGAGGAATCCAAACCACCGGAAAGGCAAGAACCAAGAGGTACATCAGCCCTCATTCTCAAGCGAACGCTATCCTCAAATAAGTTTTGAAATAGATTGCACGCTTCATAATAAGAGCCCTCAAATTTTTGAGGACTCAAACTATACCAACGAGATATCTTTAGACATTGCTCGGCTTCGCTGCGCTTGCAATCAATGAATAGTTGATGCCCAGGAGGTAGCTGAAACACATTCTGAAATAATGTTTTAGAAGTATGATCTAAAATTGAAAATGCCAAAAAATCATAAGCTGTTTCACGATCTAGCTTTGGATCCCAACCATTCAATATGGAAAACTGCTTAATTTCAGATGCAAAAAAGATACTTCCATCTCTTTCTCGCATATAATAAAGCGGCTTAACACCAAACCGATCACGGGCAACAAAAAGTGAATCAACAAGCGAATCATATATAATAAAAGCAAACATGCCATTGAATCGAGACAAGCACTCTTGCCCCCATTCGGCATAAGCTGCCAAAATTACTTCTGTGTCTGTTTTAGTTTGAAACACATATCCCAAGCTGACAAGCTCAGTCCGAAGCTCCACATAATTATATACCTCTCCATTATAACTTATCCAATAACGCCCATTGGCATAGCTCATCGGCTGATGACCTTGAATCGACAAATCAACGATTGATAAGCGACGGTGAGATAGGCCAACTCGCAAAACGAGATGCTGCTGCTCCGCAATTTGAAGTTGTACTCTATTCTGATCATTATCATTAACACGCTGAGTATCCTCCCCATCGAGGCACAGCCCTGTGCGTCCTTCTTTGGGTCTGATGAAAAATCCTTCATCATCAGGTCCTCGATGACGTATGATGTCCGTCATTGCTTTTAATTGCTGTACTTGTCGTCCTCTAGGGGAAAATATACCTGCGATCCCACACATACTATTTCCTAATTTAATTACTAAAAGTGCTTATATTTCAAGCCGTCTAGGAAAATCTCTCAGAGTAGCAGCCATCTCGCAACTATAGTTCCAAACAATTCAGTAAAGAAAAGCTTAGACAGCAAGCACTCACAACTTAAGACCATGCCACCACAGGAAATAAACCAATGATTCGCTAGATCTTGCTAAATACACTCCGGAGCATCGAAACTGCTCAATCCAGTACTATTTTCGGCAACATGCTTTGCAATAATATTCATTTTTGGCCAAGAAAACGTCAGTGTTCAAGCACATAAAAGGAAGATCACTGACTCACTCTTACCAAGATTAGCCTATTCACATGCGCCTCTCCCCTTCCCTACTCTTGTACAGTCCTCCTGAAGCAAACGATCATCCTGCTGACATGACACTACATCGTGCACATGACATAGCCCATAAGGACTAACAGGCATATTTTTAGCAAGAATATTACTAGGGATTAGACGATATAGTGCAGTCTTATTCAAGGAAGCCGCTCAAAAAGCCCTTTGCAGCATGACGGCTCTGCATGACGGTAGACGCTGAGCGTAGGCGTTCTGCAGCAGCATACCGTTGTTGAGCAAGTGAATAACTCATTGTGTGGGAAAAGAAGGATCGGCCAACAAACGTCAATCACTCAATGGGAGAGCCCCTCCCTTCCCCTTGACCGTTGGCCGGCTTGTTCACCCTCCTACGAGATAGGATAGCATCGTGGCCGAAGAATACCGAATTGAAGGCATTTTACATGGTCATAGCCAAGGGAAAGGCTAAGTGTTACCTAGGCTAGCATCGCCAGCCAATTCTACAGGCGTCGACCCATAGCGTGTCAGGGATTAGAAGAAAACGTGTTGAATGACAGACGACATCCCCCAACAGCAGACTCAACTCCTTGTTTATCAAGACAATACAGACTCAGACAAACCATCATACCTCTAAAAATGCTAGCAGCCCCTCCGCAGCCTGCCGTCCTTCAAACACAGCCCGCACCACCAAATCCGCACCACGGACCATGTCACCACCGGCAAATATCCGCGGATGACTGGTCTGATACGGATATTTTGCACAAGTCGGCGCAAACGTGCGACCGTTGTCCGCTGTAACAACACCCTGGCCCTTAAACCATACAGCCGCTTCCGCTTGAAAGCCGAAAGCCACAATAACGTGATCGCATTCAATCAAGGTCTCACTGCCTGGCATCACCTCCGCATTGCGACGACCCTTGGCATCCGGCTCGGCCAAGCGGGTCTCCGCCAACTTAACCTCTAGCACGCCATCCTGCCGCCGCTCAATCCCAAGCGGCTGCCGACTCCACAAGAAATCAACAGCCTCCTCCTTGGCATTAGCCACCTCGCGCTTGGAGCCCGGCATATTCGCCTCATCGCGTCGGTAGGCACAGATCACGCTTTTGGCGCCCTGGCGTATCGCCGTCCGGTTGCAGTCCATCGCCGTGTCGCCACCGCCCAGCACCAGCACGCGTTTGCCTCGCATTGAAATGGAGGTCTCGCCCTCGGGCAGCGTACCCAGCCCCTGACGAACGTTATTGATCAAATAAGGCAAAGCCTCCAACACTCCGGGCAAATCCTCTCCAGGAAAACCGCCCTTCATATACTTGTATGCGCCCATGCCCATGAAGATGGCGTCGTATTGTTCCAGCAGTTCTTCTATCTGGACGTCCTTGCCGATCTCGGTGTTGAGCACGAACTCCACCCCCATGCCCTCCATGATCTCGCGGCGGCGCTTGATCACCGATTTTTCCAGCTTGAACTCGGGAATGCCGAAGGTCAGCAGGCCGCCGATCTCCTCATAGCGGTCAAACACCACAGCCTTGACGCCATTGCGCACCAGCACGTCGGCACAGGCGAGGCCGGCCGGACCGGCGCCGATCACCGCCACTTTCTTGTCCGTCCACACCACCTTGGACATGTCCGGCCGCCAGCCGGCCTTGAAGGCCTCGTCGGTGATGTATTTTTCGATGCTGCCGATGGAAACCGCGCCAAAGCCTCCCTGGTTCAAGGTGCAAGCGCCTTCACACAAACGATCCTGCGGGCAGACCCTGCCGCAAATCTCCGGCAGGCTATTGGTTTTGTGCGACATTTCCGCCGCCTCGAACAAGCGCCCCTCCTCCACCAGCTTCAGCCAGTTGGGGATGTAGTTGTGCACCGGGCACTCCCATTCGCAGTACGGATTGCCACAGGACAGGCAGCGGCCGGCCTGGTCGGCCGCATCCACGCTGTGCAACGGTTGGTAGATTTCTTTGAATTCGATCTTGCGCACCGAGGCGTCGACCTTGTCGCCGGGGTTGCGCGAGAGCTTCATGAATTGGAAAACATCGCTCATGGTTGTTTCCTGTCTTGCTGTACCCGCCGCTCACCGGCGGCCGGATTTTGAATGAGGTGTGGGCGGGACGGCGTGTGGGCCGCCCCGCTCTGCGCGTCTTAGTCCTTGAGCAGGCTGTCTAGCGTGGCCGCCTTGGGTTTGACCAGCCAGAAGTAGTCGACGTAATCGTCGAAGTTCTCCAACATCGCCTTGGCCGTCTCGGAGCCGGTCAATTCAACGTGCTTGGCGATCTTTTCCAATAGATAAGCGCGGTACATGCCCATGGCCTCGCCGTTGATCAGATGGATGTCGATCAGCTCGTTGTTGTAGCGATAAGCGAATTTCTCATTCGGGTCGTAGACGAAGGCGAAGCCACCGGTCATGCCGGCGCCGAAGTTGTAGCCGGTTTCACCCAGCACGATGACGCTGCCGCCGGTCATGTATTCGCAGCAATGGTCGCCCGCGCCTTCGATGACGGCCAGCGCGCCGGAGTTGCGCACCCCGAAACGCTCGCCCGCCACGCCGGCGGCGAACAGTTGTCCGCCGGTGGCGCCGTACAAACAGGTGTTGCCGATGATGATGGACTCGCCCGCCCGGTATCCGGCGTTCTTGGGCGGGTAGATGGTCACCCGGCCGCCGGCCATGCCTTTGCCGACATAGTCGTTGGCATCGCCTTCCAACTCTAGGTGCAGGCCGGACGCGTTCCACACGCCGAAGCTTTGACCGGCGCTGCCGCTGAACTTGATCTTGAGACAGCCGAACGGCAAGCCCGCGGCGCCGTGAACGCGGGCGATTTCGCCGGACAGGCGCGCACCGATGGAGCGGTGGGTGTTCTCGATTGGGTAGCTCAGCTCCAGCATCTGTTTATTGTGGATGGCGGACAAGGCGTCCTGCAGAATGGCTTCCGCCAATTCGCCCTTGTCGAAGGAGGGATTGCTGGCGCTGACGCAGAAACGCGGCTCGCTGTCCGGAACCCGGCCTTGCGACAACAAGGGCGACAGGTCGAGCTTCTGCTGCTTGTCGGTGTCGCCGGCCGCCAGGCTCAGCAGGTCCATTCGGCCGATCAGCTGCTCCATATTGCGCACGCCCAGCTTGGCCATCCACTCGCGGGTTTCGCGCGCGATGAACAGGAAATAGTTCATCACCATTTCCGGCAAGCCGGTGAAGTACTTGGAGCGCAGCTTGATTTCCTGGGTGGCCACGCCGGTGGCGCAGTTGTTCAAATGGCAGATGCGCAAGTATTTGCAGCCCAGCGCCACCATAGGCCCGGTGCCGAAGCCGAAGCTTTCCGCTCCCATCATCGCCGCCTTGACCACATCCAGCCCGGTCTTCAAGCCGCCGTCGGTCTGCACCCGCACCCGGCCGCGCAGGCCGTTGGCGCGCAGCACTTGCTGCGCTTCGGACAGGCCCAGCTCCCAAGGGGAGCCGGCGTATTTGACCGAGGTCAGCGGCGAAGCGCCAGTGCCGCCGTCGTAGCCCGAGATGGTGATCAGATCGGCGTAGGCCTTGGCCACGCCGGCGGCGATGGTTCCGACGCCGGGCTCGGCCACCAGCTTGACCGACACCAGCGCGGACGGGTTGACCTGCTTGAGGTCGAAAATCAGCTGCGCCAGGTCTTCGATCGAATAGATGTCATGATGCGGCGGCGGCGAGATCAGGCTGATGCCTTCCTTAGCGTGGCGCAGCCGCGCAATCAGGCCGGACACCTTGTCGCCCGGCAGTTGGCCGCCCTCGCCCGGCTTGGCGCCCTGGGCCACCTTGATCTGCAGCACTTCGGCATTGACCAGGTAATGCGGCGTGACGCCGAAGCGCCCCGACGCCACCTGCTTGATCTTGGACATCTTCTCAGTGCCGTAGCGCGCGGCGTCCTCGCCGCCCTCGCCGGAGTTGGAGCGGCCGCCCAGACGGTTCATCGCGATCGCCAGCGCCTCGTGCGCCTCCGGCGACAAGGCCCCCAGCGACATGCCCGCGGAGTCGAAGCGCTTGAGGATGGCTTCCACCGGCTCCACTTCATCGATAGAGATGGGCTCGCCCAACGGCTGCACCTGCATCAGATCTCGCAGCATCGCCACCGGGCGCTGGTTCACCGCCTCGGCGTACTGCTGATAGGCCTGGTAGTCGTCGTTCTGCACCGCCTTTTGCAGCAAGGTCACCACGTCGGGGTTGTAAGCGTGGTATTCCTCGCCGTGCACGTACTTGAGCAAGCCGCCCTGTGAGATCGGCCGCATCGGGTTGAAGGCGAAACGCGCCAGCTTGCGCTGATCGTCCTCGAAATCGGCAAAACCCGCGCCGGACACTCGCGACACCGTGCCCTTCAGGCACAGCTCCACCACCTCTTCATGGATGCCCACTGCCTCGAACAGCTGTGCGCCACGATAGGAAGCGATGGTGGAGATACCCATCTTGGACAGTACTTTGAGCAAACCTTTGTTGATGCCCTTGCGATAGTGCTGCAAGGCTTCGTTGAGCTTGAGTTTGACCTCGCCGCTCTGCACCAGCTCGATGATGCTCTGGTAAGCCAGGTAAGGGTAGACCGCGGTGGCGCCGTAGCCGATGATGCAAGCCATCTGGTGCGCGTCGCGCACCGTGCCGGTTTCCAGCACGATATTGGTTTTGCAACGCAGGCCGCTGTCGATCAGCGCGTGATGCACCGCGCCAGTGGCGAACAAGGCAGGAATAGGCAGCCGTTGCGCCGTCACGTGGCGGTCGGACAGCACGACGATGACGGTGCCCTCCTCCACAGCTTCGACCACATGCCGGCTCAGGCTCTCTATCGCCTGGCGCAGATCGGTCTCGGCCGGGTCGTAGCACAGATCAAAGGTCGTCGCCTTCAGATAGGGCTCCGGCCGCGTGGTGACGCGGGTGAATTTCTCGTGCGACAGCACCGGCGAACGCACTTCCAGCCGCTTGGCGTGCTCGGCGCTCTCCTCGAACATATTGCGCTCGGGTCCGAACACCGTATTCAGCGACATCACCACCGCTTCGCGAATGGGGTCGATCGGCGGGTTGGTCACCTGGGCGAACTGTTGGCGCAGATAATCAAACGGCGAGCGCACCTTCCGGCTCAGCACCGCCATCGGCGTATCGTCCCCCATCGAACCCACCGCCTCCTGGCCGTCCTCGGCCAGCACGCGCAGGATCTGATCCCGCTCCTCGAAGCTGATGTTGAACAACTTCTGCAGGCGCGCCAGCTCGTCCTTGGACAAAGGCTCGACTCCGGCGTCGTCCTCGATCGACAACTCCAGGTATTTGGCGCTGTCCTTGATCCATTGCCGGTACGGCTTGGCGCTCTTGAGCTGAGCGTCGATTTCCTCCGGCAGCAACAGCTCGCCGGTGGCCAGGTCCGCGGCGAACAGCTGACCCGGCTTGACCCTGCCCTTGCGCACTACGTTTTCAGGCTGGTAGTCCCACACCCCCACTTCAGAGGCGATGGTCAGCACATTGTCCCGGGTCAACACCCAGCGCGCCGGTCTGAGACCGTTGCGGTCCAGCATGCAGGCGGCGTAGCGGCCATCTGTGAGCACGATGCCGGCCGGGCCGTCCCAGGGCTCCATATGCATGGAGTTGAATTCGTAGAAGGCGCGCAAGTCCTTGTCGGTGGAGTCCACATTCTGCCAAGCCGGCGGCACCAGCAGGCGCAGCGCGCGGAATAGCGGAATGCCGCCCATCAGCAGGCCTTCCAGCATATTGTCCAGCGACATCGAGTCGGAACCGTCGGTCTGTACGATGGGACGCACCGCGTCCATGTCCAGATGCGGAGATGCCATGATGCGCTCGCGCGCGCGCGCCCAATGACGGTTGCCCTGCACGGTGTTGATTTCGCCGTTATGGGCGAGGAAACGGAAAGGTTGCGCCAGCTTCCATTGCGGCCAGGTATTGGTGGAGAAGCGCTGATGGAACACAGCCAGGCTGGACTCGAAGCGGGGATCGTTCAAATCCGGAAAGAACTTGGACAGGTTCTCTGGCGTCACCAAGCCTTTGTAGGACAGGGTGTGCGGCGACAAGGTCGGCAGATAAAAAAACGAGTCGTCCGCCTTATTGGCTTTCTCAGCCTGGCGACGACCCATGTACAAACGGCGCTGGAACATTAATTCGTCCATGCCGAACGGACAGTTAACAAAGACCTGGACCATGGCGGGAAGCGATGCCAAAGCCGCCTCCCCACAGGCGCTGTCGTCGGTGGGAACCTGCCGGAAGCCGGCCACCTCCAATCCTTGGGATTCCAGGAACTCGCGCAGACGGCGCAAGCTGCGCTCACCCTGCTCCGAATCGGGGTGGTGGAACACCAGACCGGCAGCGTACACTGGCTTCAGCGCCAAGCCTGCCTCAGCGGCGACTTCGCGCAAAAAACCGTCCGGCTTGCGAAACAGCAGGCCGCAGCCGTCGCCGGATTTGCCGTCGGCGGCCACTGCGCCGCGATGAGTCAGTTTGGCCAGCGAGGAAATGGCGGTATCCACCAGCCAGTGACTGGGTTTATCGTCAAGCTGGGCGATCAAGCCAAAACCGCAGCTATCCTGTTCGAAGTCCGGATGGTACAGGGTGCCCTGTAGCCAGCGTTGTCTGTCCATAGCTTTGTCCTGCTTATAATGTGAAACGAATGTTTCGATTCTAAGGGCAAGGAGCTTGACCCTGCAACCGGTTTTTGTGCACCGCATTAGACGATAAAAATCATCAAGTTACAGCATGTTTTTTAATTTTTCGATGTCGAAAAATCGTATTTTTACGACGGATTAATTGTGATTTTGTGACGCGAACGTTCAATAAAACGACTGTCAAGCCGCCTTGTCAAGGACATCCAAAATGGCTCTTTTAATCGAATTAAGTATATTGTCAAACAATAGCCAAGCATAATGCCCATCCTGTCTCCTTCTCCCGCCAATCAGGAGCTGATCCGTCACCTGGCCGAGCAGGCGTTTTCCCGCTCCGCCGGCGCCCCGCTGGTGGGCGGCAATCACCTGGAATTGCTCTACGACAGCGCGGAGAATTTCCCGGCATGGGAACAAGCCATCGCCGATAGCCGGGAGTCGATATTCATAGAGATGTATATCTTCGCCAACGACGCGTTCGGCCTGCGGGTGCGGGACCTGCTGACCGAGCGCGCGCGCGCCGGGGTGAAGGTCTGCGTGCTTTACGACTGGCTGGGCAGTTGGAAAACCCATCTGGGCAGTTTTTTCAAGCCCTTGCAGGCCGCGGGAGCGGAATTGCGCGCCTACAACCCGCCGTCGCTGACCGCCGGCCTCAGCATGCTGGGCCGCAACCATCGCAAGCTGATCGTGATTGATCGCCAGACCGTCTTCGTGTCCGGCCTGTGCATCAGCTCCAGTTGGGAAGGGCGGCCGGAACGCGGCCAAGAGCCCTGGCGCGATACCGGCGTCAAATTCAGCGGACCGCTGGCGGCCGACGCGCTGGCCGCCTTCGCCGACAGCTGGGCCAGCTGCGGCGGCCCGCTGCCCGAGGAATGGCTGACCCCGCCGCCGGCGGAGAACCGCGGCGCAGTGGCGGCGCGTCTGATCGCCACCACGCCCGCCACCGCGCAAATGATGCGCCTGGATTTGCTGATCGCCTGCTTCGCCCGACGCACGCTGTGGCTGACCGACGCCTACTTCATGGGCACCAGCATGTATCTGACCGCGCTGAAACAGGCCGCGCGCGACGGCGTCGACGTCCGCTTGCTGGTGCCGCGCTCCAGCGACATCGGCTGGATCGCCACCGTGTCGCGCACCCAGTATCGCCCGCTGCTGGAAGCCGGCGTGCGCGTCTTCGAATGGGACGGCCCGATGATCCACGCCAAGACCGCGGTAGCGGACGGCCGCTGGGCGCGCATCGGCTCCACCAATCTCAATCTGTCCAGCTGGCTGGCCAACCGCGAACTGGACGTGGCGGTGGAGGACCAGGCCTTGGCGGAAAAGCTGGCCGAGCAATTCCTGCAGGATCTGGACCACGCCACCGAAGTGATTCTGGCCGGCCAGCGCCGCCGCCCGACGCTGACCAAGCCGCGCCCCAAGGACTATCACGGCCTGCTGTTGCCACCGCACACCGCCGCCATCAGCGGCGCCAGCGCCGCCGCGCGGCAAGCGGCGCGGATTGGCGACGCGCTGGGCGTGGTGGTGCGCGGCACCCGCAATGTCGACGCCAGCGAGGCGTCCGCCTTCCTGACCATAGGCATGGCCCTGCTGATCTTCGCCGGCCTGATCGCCTTCTTCCCCTGGCTGGTGGCCGCGCCCTTGCTGTTTCTGCTGCTGCTCAGCGGCGGCGCCATCGTCGCCAAGGCTCTGGGCTTGTACTGGGCCAGACGTGGCAAAAAACAACAGCAGCCGCCGGCCGCGCCGGCAAGCGCTCAAGATCGCACGCCCCAGGACAAAGGCGATTAAAAACAAATCCTTGACCTAGGGCGAGGTCTTCAATACATCCCCGCCGCACCGCGTGAGGCCGCCGCCGGGCGCTTTTTTCGCCGAAAAGTTTTTGCTGCGCAACAACATGACAAGCAAAAGGTCTAAAATGCGCGCTTTCTTGGGATGTTCTCCAGGCCGGCAGACGTGAAGCCCGCGCGGATTCCAGCGCGAGCCGACTACGGACCGCGGCGCAAAGCGCCCTGTTTTTATTCGCGCCTCAAGGCCAGCCTCCATGGCGGCGGCGGACCCCGCGTCTGCCCGTGCGTACAGAACTGCGCCCCAACGCGCACCGAGTGACACCGCAAAGGGTTACAGGTGCCCGCGGCTCCGGCCCCGCCTACGGCGAACCGGCGGCCAACCCGCGTCCCGCCCCGCGCGTGTCCGAGTTAAAGCAACTAAGGACTCAGGTATGCGTTTTCATTTCCCCATCGTGATCATCGACGAGGACTTCCGCTCGGAAAACACCAGCGGCTCCGGCATCCGCGAACTCGCCGCCGCCATGGAGGCGGAAGGCATGAGCGTGATCGGCTACACCAGCTACGGCGATCTGACTTCCTTCGCCCAGCAGCAAAGCCGCGCCGCCGGCTTCATCCTGTCGATAGACGACGAGGAATTCCACACCGAGGACGCGGCGCAGGAAGCGCTGGGCAAACTCTACGGCTTCGTCGCGGAAATCCGTCGCCGCAATCCGGACATCCCGGTCTATCTGTACGGCGAAACCCGCACCGCGCGCCACATTCCCAACGACATCCTGCGCGAGTTGCACGGCTTCATCCACATGCACGAGGACACACCGGAGTTCGTCGCCCGCCACATCATCCGCGAGGCCAAAAGCTATCTGGACAGCCTGGCGCCGCCGTTCTTCCGCGCGCTGGTGGACTACGCCCACGACGGCTCTTACTCCTGGCACTGCCCCGGCCACTCCGGCGGCGTCGCCTTCCTGAAGAGCCCGGTGGGCCAGATGTTCCACCAGTTCTTCGGCGAGAACATGCTGCGCGCCGACGTCTGCAACGCGGTGGACGAACTGGGCCAGTTGCTGGACCACACCGGCCCCATCGCCGCCTCCGAGCGCAACGCCGCGCGCATCTTCAACGCCGACCATCTGTTCTTCGTCACCAACGGCACCTCCACCTCCAACAAGATCGTCTGGCACAGCTGCGTGGCGGCCGGCGACATCGTGCTGGTGGACCGCAACTGCCACAAATCCAATCTGCACGCCATCATGATGACCGGCGCGATCCCGGTGTTCCTGATGCCGACGCGCAACCATTACGGCATCATCGGCCCGATTCCGAAGTCCGAATTCCAGCTCGACAACATCAAGAAGAAAATCCAGGCCAATCCCTTCGCCCGCGAAGCGCTGGCCAAGAACCCGCAGGCCAAGCCGCGCATCCTGACGCTGACCCAGTCCACCTACGACGGCATTCTCTACAACGTGGAGGAAATCAAGCATCTGCTGGACGGCGAGGTCGACACCCTGCACTTTGACGAAGCCTGGCTGCCCCACGCCGGCTTCCACGATTTCTACGGCGACTTCCACGCCATCGGCGAAGGGCGGCCGCGCTGCAAGGACAGCCTGATCTTCTCCACCCAGTCCACCCACAAGCTGCTGGCCGGCATCAGCCAGGCCTCGCAGATCCTGGTGCAGGACCCGGAGCAGCGTCAGCTGGATACCGCCTGGTTCAACGAGGCCTATCTGATGCACACCTCCACCAGCCCGCAATATTCCATCATCGCCAGCTGCGACGTGGCCGCGGCGATGATGGAACAGCCGGGCGGACAGGCGCTGGTGGAAGAATCGCTGGTGGAGGCGCTGGACTTCCGCCGCGCCATGCGCAAGGTGGACGAGGAATACGGCCGCGACTGGTGGTTCAGCGTCTGGGGCCCGGACGACCTGTCCGACGACGGCATCTGCGACCCGGCCGAGTGGCAGTTGCGTCCGGACGAGCGCTGGCACGGTTTCGCCGGCATCGAGGACGGCTTCAATATGCTGGACCCGATCAAGGCCACGGTGCTGACCCCGGGCCTGGATGTGGACGGCAGCTTCGAAGAGATGGGCATTCCCGCCGCCATCGTCACCAAGTACCTGACCGAGCACGGCGTGGTGGTGGAAAAGACCGGGCTGTACAGCTTCTTCATCATGTTCACCATCGGCATCACCAAGGGCCGCTGGAACACGCTGATCTCCCTGTTGCAACAGTTCAAGGACGACTTCGACAAGAACCAGCCCATGTGGCGGGTGATGCCGGAGTTCATCGCCAAATATCCGCAATACGAGCGCGTCGGCCTGCACGATCTGTGCCAGCGCATCCACCAGCTCTACAGCAAGCACGACGTGGCCCGCATCACCACCGAGATCTATCTGTCGGAAATGGAGCCGGCGATGCGCCCGGCCGACGCCTTCGCCAAAATGGCCCACCGCGAAATCGAGCGCGTGCCGGTGGAACAGCTGGAAGGCCGCGTCACCGCGGTGCTGTTGACGCCGTACCCACCGGGCATCCCGCTGCTGATCCCCGGCGAGCGTTTCAACAAGACCATCGTCGACTATCTGCGTTTCGCCCAGGACTTCAACCGCGAGCTGCCCGGCTTTGAAACCGATGTGCACGGGCTGGTGGCGGCGGAGCTTGACGGCCGCAAGGTCTACTGCGTCGACTGCGTGAAATGAGGAACGGCGGGCGGCGCTCCGCCCGCCGCACACTTTCTACACAATAATCCTTAACACACCAGGCTGGCGCGCCCTCGGCGGCGTGCGATAATCGCCGCCATGATGTCATTGGATCGCCGCTACGCCCTCACCGCCTGGCTGTTGCTCAGCCTGGCGGGCTGCCTATGGCTGGGCTGGCGCCAGTTTGGCGAATTGGAGCAGCGCTTCCGCCAGGAATCCTTTATTGCCCTGCGCCTGCTGAGCCAGAAAGCCTCGCAACACGACGCGGTGCTGGCCACCCTGGCAGCCTCGGAACAAAGCCGTTTGCCGACCGACATGCTCAAGCGCCTGCAAACGGCCATGCCCCAGCTCAGCGCCATTGGTTACTGGCGGCAACAGCAATGGCATGGCGACCCCGGCGGTCTCCGCCCGCCGCTGGCCTTGTTGTGGCAGGCCCAGCAACAAGGCCAGACCGTCCTCGGCTTCGACGCGCAACAGCGCTACTGGCTGCAAAGCCCCGGCGGCTGGGCGCTGCTGATCGATCCGCTGCACATGCTGGTCCAAGCCGAACTGCCCGAACCGCTGGAAAACATCTCGCTGCAATTGCGCGGCCATCGCATCGAATTGCTGCAACGCAAGGCCGGCGCGCCGGCTAATGACTGGGACCTGAGCCTGGACCGCAAACTGCCCAGCACCAGCCAGCCCTTCCGTCTATCCAGCCGCACCGCCTTGAGTTGGAACAGTTTGCCCTGGATGGAAATCCTGCTGTGGAACGCACTGCTCGCAGCCATTGCCGTCGCCTTGTACGCCAGGCATCGCCAACGTGCCTCTCAACAACGTCAGCAGCAACAGGACCGGCTGGCCGCTCAAGCCCGGCTCAACACTCTGAATGAAATGATGGCCGGGCTAGCGCAGGAGTTGACCCCACCGCTCACCGCCATCATCGCCAACACCCGCCAGCTGGAGCGGACGCTGGACGAACCCTCGCAGCGCGAAACCGTGCGCGACACGCTGCTGGCCACCGGCGCGCAAGCGCGTCGCGCCGCCGCCTTGATCAGTCGGCTCAGTCGCCTGCTGGCCCATCCCAAAGCCACTGAAACCACGCCGCTGGACCCAGACGCCCTGGTGAATTCCCTGCTGTTCCTACGCCAAGCCGAACTGGCCAACCAAAACATCACCCTGGAATGGCATAACTTAAGCCCGGACGAATGGCCCCGCGCGGAACGCACCGCGCTGGAACAGATCCTGCACAATCTGGTGCAGAACGCCTGCGACGCGCTACAAGAACAAGGCGGTCGCATCGTGATCAGCGGCGAAAGCGACGGACACAACTATCGTTTCAAGGTCATAGACAACGGCCCGGGGATTCCCGACGCCATCCTGCCCAAGATCTTCCTCCCCTTCTTCACCACTCGCTCCCGCGGCATGGGCCTGGGTTTACCGCTATGCGAAACCCTGGCTCGGGCCCAAGGCGGCAAACTGCACGTGCAAAACGCCGCCAACGGCGGCGTCATCGCCCAGTTGATTCTGCCCTGGGCCAGGCGCGACGCATGAGGCGTTGAACAGGCGCTCTCAGTCCTTGCTCGCCAGCGCCAAGCGCAAAGCCAAGCCGCCAAACACCGAGGCCAGCAGCCATTGCGGCAGCCGGCTGCTTCCCAGCCTGTCGCCAAGCGCGCGCCCGAAACGGCTGGCCGCCAAGATGATCGCGCCGTTGATCAGCAGGCCGATCCCGTTCAGCACAGTAGCCAACACCATGATCTGCAGGGAAACCGGCCCAGCTGACGGGTGCACAAATTGGGGGAACAAAGCCAACACGAAAAGCGCCATCTTTGGGTTGAGCAAGTTGGTGATCAGACCTTGGGCCACGATGCGCGGCATCGATTGCGCGCCCGCCGCGCCGGGGATGCTCAACACACTGCCGCTACGCAGCGTGGTCCAAGCGAGGTAGAACAGGTAGGCGGCGCCGGCGATTCGCACCGAATCGTAGGCCATTGGCGCATGCGCGAACAACTGCGCCAAGCCGAAGGCCGCCGCCAGAGCATGGCAGTAAGTCCCCATCTGAATACCCGCCAAGGTGGCGAAACCAGCCTTGCAACCCTGGCTGGCGCTGCGGCTGGCGATCAACAGCATATCGGGACCCGGCGTCGCCGCGAGCGCGACGCAGGCGAGGCTGAACAACAATAGCGTAGACAAATCAGGCATGGCGGACATTCCGAATAGATACAAATTGCCATGATACAAGCCGGCCCGACTGAATCAAAGCCTCAATCCAGCGCCGCGCCGCGTTCCCGCAGCAAAGCCCGCAGCACCGAACGATGGCAGCGCGCCTCGTCCTGACAGTAACAGCCGATGGAAAAGTCGCTGCCGTGCGACAGCGCCGCTAGCAAATCCAGCTCGCGGCTTTGCGCCGGCGCCTTCATCTCCGCGCGATACGCCCGCTCGAAAGCCTGCCATTCAGCGGAACCCTGCGCGGCCTGTGCCTGTTTCACCAGCTCCGCGCTAGGCGCCAGGTTGGGAAACCAGACGTCGTACCAATCACCGCTGGCAAACGCCTCCTTGGACACACCGCGCGGAGGCCTACGCACCGTACCGATGCGCGGGCCCTCCTGCGGGTGACGCGGACTGCCCAATTGCACGACACGTATCGTCATAGCTCGCTCCCCAAAACAGCGCGGCCCGTGCGCCGCGCGCAACAACATTGTCATCAATGGCGAACCCTGCGTAGACTAAGGGCCTGCCCCAACCAGAACAATCCTCATGCAACACTATCCGCTTTATCTACTGATGGCGGCGGCCACCGTGGTCAGCCCCGGCCCCGGCATTTTGATGACCCTGACCAATTCTCTGCGCTTCGGCCTGCGCGGCACCATGGGCGGCATTCTCGGCACCGCCTGCGGCTCCTTCATCGTCGCCGGCGTGTCGGCCACCAGCCTCGGCCTGTTGCTGGCGGCCTCAGCGCTGGCCTTCACCGTGATGAAATGGATAGGCGCCGCCTATCTGTTTTATCTTGGCGTCAAACTTCTGCTCGCGCCGGCTTTCCGTTTCGATGAGATTAAAACCCAGCCGCGCGGTTTTGCCCGACGCTTTGGAGAAGGCATGGCGGTGCAACTGACCAATCCCAAATCCATTTTCTTCTTTCTGTCCATCTTCCCTCAGTTTATCGACACCCAGGGCGCTTACGCGCCGCAGTTCCTGCTGCTGGTCGGCACCTTCAGCAGCCTCATCATCCTGATCCACACCGTGTACGCGCTGACCGCGCAACGCGCGCGGCGCTGGCTGGCCAGCGAACGCGGCGGCAAGTGGGTGAACAAGGCTGGCGGCATGACTTTTCTGCTGTTCGGTGCCCTGCTCGCCAACGCCAACAAGTAACAGCGCCATGCATCTGCAACAGGAATCGCCGCGGCAACACGATGTATTGGAACTGATTCGACAACTGGACGAATACCAGGCCGCCCTCTACCCGGCGGAAAGCAATCACTTGATGGACCCGGCGGAGCTGGAGCGCCAGCAGGTTTACTTCATCGTCGCCCGCGACGACAAGCATGCGGCGGTCGGCTGCGCCGCGCTGGTGCCGCATGAGGATTACGGCGAAATCAGGCGCATGTTTGTGGCGACGTCCCAACGCGGCAAGGGCGTGGCTCAGGCGCTGCTGGCGCGCCTGGAGGAAGAAGCCCGCGCCGCCGGCCTGTCCGCGCTTAAACTGGAAACCGGCGTGTCGCAGCCTGAAGCCATTGGCCTGTACCGGCGCGCCGGATTCGATCCCTGTCCGCCGTTCGGCGACTACCGGCCCGACCCGCTTAGCCTGTTCATGAGCAAGGCCTTGTAGGCCGGCCGGCTTGCGACGGCTACCAGCCATTCTCCAATACCAGATGGCCCGGCGCGCTTTGCCGGCTCATCCGGTAGCCCATCTTCATCAATTGCCTATGGGTGTCCTCCACCATCGCCGGGTTGCCGCAGATCATGAAACGCGAGTCTTCCGGCGACATCGACAGCCCAGCCGCCCGCTCCAAACGTCCATTGGCCAGCAAGGCCGGTATACGTTCGTCCAGCACGCCTTCCGGCGCGTCGCGCGTCACGATGGGCAGGTATTGCAGTTTATGGCCGTGCTCTTCCCACAACGGATGCTCGCATAAAGAAGCAATGAAATCCTGGTAGCTGAGCTCCTCGGCGCGTCGCACGCAGTGCGCCAGCACGATGTGCTCGAAACGCCGCCACTGAGCGGGGTCTTGCAGAATCGACAAATACGGCGCCAAACCGGTGCCGGTGGCCAACAACCACAAATCCTTGCCCGCCGGCAGCCGGTCCGCCAGGAAGAAGCCCATCGCCTTCTTGTCCAACATCACTTCCGCGCCCACCTGCAGCCGCGCCAGACGCGAACTGAACTGGCCGTCCGGCACCACGATGGAATAGAACTCCAGATACTCGTCGGTCACCGCCGAACACATCGAATACGCCCGCCACACCTGACCGCCGTGTTCGCCCAACGGCAGGCCCAGCCTCGCGAACTGCCCCGGCTCAAAACGATAGGCGTCCGGCCGCCGCAAGCGGAAGCTGAGCAGATTGTCCGCCCAGCGCCGCAACCATAAAATGGGTTGAACCGTGTATTTCTCTTCGATCGCTGTATCCATTGCTCGCCAATACCCAAGTAAATCACTCAAGTATTGTCCTCCAGATCGGCTACGGCTTCAAGCCGGCGTCACAGAGGCGCTCAACGATAGGCGGCCAGCCATTCCTCATGCAGCGTGGCGACTAGTTGCCCCGCGGGCAGCTCCCGGCCGGCGGCCACGTTTTCGCCAGCCCACAAGGATAGAAAATCAGACAGTTCTGCCTTGGCCGCAGCAGCTCGCAAGGGCCCGGTCAAGGCGTTCATCACAGGATAAGCCGGCACCAGGTCTTCCTTGTCGGCCATCAATTCCATATAACGGTTGCTCAGGCCGCGCGCGTGGCGCCCGGAAAACGCGCGGGTCAAACGGGTGCCGCCGGGCGCGGCCTTGGCCAGCTCGCTTTTCCACAAGGCGGAAATGCCGGACTCCGGACAACGCAAGAACGCAGTGCCCAACTGGCACGCCTGGGCGCCGTGACGCATCGCGGCGGCGATGTCGCGCCCATGCATGATGCCGCCGGCGGCGATCACCGGCAGCGGTTGGTTCTGCGCCAATTCGTAAACCAGCGACAGCGTCGGCCGCAGGCTGTCCTGCGGCCGGCCGATGAAGGTGCCGCGATGGCCACCCGCTTCCCGGCCCTGCGCGCAGATCGCGTCAGCGCCCAGTTCGGCCCAGGCCAACCCTTCCGCCATATTGGTGGCGGTGCCGATCACGTCAATCTTGGCCTGCTTCAACAATTTGAGCTGATTGCGGTTGAGGATGCCGAAGGTGAAGCTGGCCACCGCCGGCTTAGCCTCCAGCAACGCTTCGAACTGACGTGCGAACGGCTCACAGAAGCGCTCCGGGATTTGCGGCGCCGGCAGTCCCAGTTCACGGTGCAGCGGCGCCAGCCATTCCAGCGCCTGTTCCAAGGCCTCTCTGCTGGGAGCGGGATCCTCCTGCACAAATAAATTGATGCCGAAAGGCTTGTCCGTGAGGCGACGCACCACGGCGGCTTCGCTGAGCAGGCGTTCCGGCGGCAGCAGCGCCGCCGCCAGGAAACCCAGGCCGCCGGCCTGGCTGACCGAGGCCACCAAGGTAGGGGTAGTGGCGCCGCCCGCCATCGGCGCCTGAATCAAAGGGGTGTGCAACTGCCAGCGACGACACAAAGCGGAAGCCATATTTATCCTCAGATTACGCCCGCGCGGGCGTCGGTTGAAAGACTGCGCTATCAGACGCGCTCTTCAATCAGTCCGCCAAAGCCTGCTCCAGATCAGCCAGGATGTCCTCGATGTCTTCTATGCCTATCGACAGTCTCACTCCACCTTCGCGGATCCCCAACAGGGCCTTCTGCTCGGGCGGCATGCCACCGTGCGACATCGTATAGCTGTGATTGATCAACGACTCGACTCCACCCAGCGACTCCGCCAACGCGAACAAGCGCAGCCGCTCCGCCAATCTGCTGGCCGCCTCGCGGCTATCGTCCTTAAGCCAGATGCTGACGATGCCGCCGAAGCGACGCATCTGTCGGCGGGCCAAATCATGCCCCGGATGCTCAGGCAGCCCCGGGAAGAACACCCGCTCCACCTTGGGGTGCGATTGCAGGTAATTCGCCACCCGCTCCGCGTTGTCGCAATGGCGGTCCATGCGCAAATGCAGGGTCTTGATGCCGCGCAGGGTCAGGAAGCAATCCTGCGGCCCCGGCACCGCGCCGGCGGCGTTCTGGATGAATTTGATCTCGCGGTGCAAGGCATCGTCGTTGACCGCCACCAGGCCCAGCAAGACGTCGGAGTGACCGGCCAGATACTTGGTGGCGGAATGTACAACGATGTCGGCGCCCAAATCGAGCGGATTCTGTAAATAAGGCGTGGCGAAAGTGCTGTCCACCGCCACTCGCGAGCCATGAGCGTGCGCGATCTTGGACAACTCCGCGATGTCCACCATGCCCAACAACGGATTAGTGGGCGACTCCAGCCACAGCAGCCTGGTCCGCGCGCTGATCAGCGCCGTCAGGTTCCGACTATCGCTCAAATCCGCGAAAGTGATCTTGACGCCCGCCGGCTCCATCACCTTGCTCAGCAGCCGGTAAGCGCCGCCATAAAGGTCCGCCACCGCGATCACCTCGTCGCCCGGCTTCAGGCAGGCACGCAGCACCGCGTCGATAGCCGCCATGCCACTGGCGAAGGCCAGGCCGTGGCGGGCGTTCTCCAGGCTGGCCAGGCAGGCCTCCAGCGCTGCCCGCGTGGGATTGCCGGTACGGGCGTACACAAAGGGCATGGATTCGCCGACATGGCCGTATTCGAACACCGAAGTCTGGTACACCGGCGGCATCACCGCCTTGCCATGCTCTGCGTTGTCATAGCCGGCATGAATGGATCTGGTTGCAAATTTCACGACTTTTCCTCAAAAAATCATTCACTTGTCCGCCTTGTCGGACAAACCGACTGCAATCAAGCTTCTAGCGCGCCGCAGCCATGACTCTTTCATCATTTTTCGAAAACTTCAAGGAAACCGCTGTTAAAACGGTGACTACTCCCTTGATCTTGACTAAATTTTTAGCAGCTTTGGCTTTACATCCACGCTCTTTAGGACTATTTTGCAGCGTTTCGCATTCAAACAATTGTACGAATGAAGCTAGAACGCGTATTTGACATCCTGCCCCGCCAACTCGAACGCCACCCGCGCACCGACTGCCTCGCCGCCAAAACCGGCAAGGAATGGCGCAGGTTGTCCACCGAGGAAGTCGCGGACAGCGTCAACCGCTTCAGCCTGGGTCTGCTGGAGTTGGGCATCGCCAACGGCGACAAAGTCGCCCTCGCCGCCGACAACTCCATAGAATGGGTGCTGGCCGATCTGGCGCTGCAGCAAATCGGCGCCGTCAGCGTGCCGCTCTACCCCACAATGACCCTTGATGATGCACGCTATATCCTGACTCATGCCGAGGTCAAGCTCGCTTTCGTCGGTAATGCCGCATTGCAACGCAAATTGCATGAAGCGCTGGGCAAGTTCAGCTGCCCGATCTACGGCCTGAGCCAGATCGAAGGCTGCCCGTCCTGGACCGAAATCCTGGCCCAGGCCAAACCGGAGCGGCAGGCCGAGCTGGAACGCCGCCGCGACGCGATCCAGCCGGACGACGTCTACACCATCATTTACACCTCCGGCACCACCGGGCGCTCCAAAGGCGTGATGCTGTCGCACCGCAACGTGCTCAGCACCGTGGTCGCCACCGCGGAATTCACCCGCCTGCCGCACGGAGAATGCCGCGCGCTAAGCTTTTTGCCGCTGTCGCACATCTTCGAGCGCGCCGGGGTCTTCTACTATATGTACAGCAGCGCCGGCGTTTACTTCTCCAGCGTGGAATGCCTGTCCTCCGCGCTCGCCGACATCCGTCCGCACACTTTCAGCGCGGTGCCGCGCGTGCTGGAGAAAGTGCACGACAAGCTAGTGGGCAAGGCGCGCGAATTCAGCGGCTTCAAACGCCGTCTTTATCTGTGGGCCGTGGAGCGCGCCGAGCGCTTCGACCCCAACGCCCGCCACTCGCCGCTGGAAGCCGCCAAGCACGCGCTGGCCGACAAGCTGGTTTACCGCAAATGGCGCGCCGCGATGGGCGGCGAGCTCAAATGGATCAATGTCGGCTCCGCCGCGCTGCAGCCGCGGCTGGCGCGCCTGTTCTGGGCCTGCGGCGTGTCGGTGGCGGAGGGCTACGGCATGACCGAATCCGCGCCGGTGATCTCCGCCAACCCGTTCAACGCCAGGGACACCCGGATCGGCAGCGTGGGCCTGCCCTTGCCCGGCGTGGAAGTGCGCCTGGCCGACGACGGCGAAATCCTGGTGCGCGGCGACAATGTGATGCTCGGCTATTACAAGGAGCCGGGACTTACCGCCGAAGCGCTGAACAACGGCTGGCTGCACACCGGCGACATCGGCGTGCTGGAGCACGGCTACTTGCGCATCACCGACCGCAAGAAGGAAATGTTCAAGACCAGCAACGGCAAATACATTGCGCCGCAAGCGCTGGAGAACAAGCTGAAGGAATCCGCCTTCATCGACCAGATCATGGTGGTGGGCGACGGTCAGAAGTACGCGGCGGCGCTGATTGTCCCGCTCTTCGAGAAACTGAAGGAATGGTGCGCCGAACACGGCATCGCCTACACCACCGACAGCGAGATGAGCAGCCACCCCAAGATCGTCGAGTTGATTGACCGCGAGATCAAGCGCTTCAACCGCTACTTCGGCAACTGGGAACACATCAAGAAATTCACCCTGATCGACAAGCCCTGGTGCGTCGACGCCGGCGAATTGGCGCCCACGCTGAAGCTGCGCCGCAAGGTGATCGCCGAACGCTGCCGCGCAATGATAGAAAACCTCTACGCCCCGGCCTGAGCCGGATGCGACAAAGCCCCGCAACGCGGGGCTTTTTGCTTGAAGACGGCGGTCAACGCTTGTGGGCTAATTCCAGCCGCCGCTCCACATAACCCTGCACCCGCTCGAAGCTGGCGCTCAGCACCCAGTAGATCGCCGCCGCGGCCAGATAGAGCGGCAAGGGCTGAAAGGTCTGGGCGATCACTTCCTTGGTCGCCAGCATCAATTCGGTCACGGTGATCACCGATACCAGCGAAGTATCCTTGATCAAGCTGATCAGCGAATTGGACAGGCTGGGCACCGACAAACGCAAAGCCTGCGGAGCGATGATGTGGCGCATGGTCTGCCACCAGCTCAGGCCCAAGGATAGGCCGGCGTCCCACTGGCCGCGGTGCACGCCGGCGATGCCGCCGCGCAGGCTTTCCGACAAATAGGCGGCCACATTCAGCGTCAAGGCCAGAATGCCCGCCGTCACCGGCCCCAATTCAATGCCCGCGCCTGGCAGACCGTAATAAATGACGAAAATCTGCACCAAGAGCGGGGTGCCGCGCATCGCGCTGACATAGAAGGCGGCCAGTTGCGCCAGGACCGGCACTTGCGCCACACGGAGCAAGGCCACGACGAAGCCCAGCGCCAGCCCCAGGATCATGGAAACCACCGCGAACATCAAGGTATAGCCCGCGCCTTGCAATAGCACCGGCAGCGCCGATTCGAACAGGACGATCCAGTCAGTCATTCACGTTTTTCCAAAAAAAACCGACGCCCCCGCGCAAGCAGGGGCGTCTTGCCCTATCCACTCTGAAATCAACTGCCGCTTATTTCTTGGCCGCCACCGGCGCTTTCGACACGTCGATGCCGAACCATTTGACCGAGATCTTCTTGAAGCTACCGTCGGCCTTCATATCGCCCAGCGCCTTGTCTATCGCCGCCTTGAACTGCGGATTGTTCTTGGCGAACGGGATAGCCATCGTCGCCACCTCGCCCACCGGCGCGCCGGCCTTCAAGGGCAACTTGGCCTGCTTGATGGCGAAGGGGATCAGCAAGCTGTCGTTCAGCGCCGCGTCCACGCGGCCGCTGGCCAGATCCTGTAGGTATTCGGGCGCGCCGGGATAGGTTTTCACCTCGATGCCGGCCACGGCCTTGGCCATATCGGCGTAATTGCTGCCCTGGCCCACGCCCAGCTTCTTGCCTTTCAGGTCCGCCAGGCTCTTGAAAACGCGGCTCTCGTTCTTGCGCACGATCAGCTGCGCACTGGAATAAGTATAAGGCTGGGAAAAGTCGAACACGTCCTTGCGTTTGTCGGTCACGCCCACCTGATTGACCACGATGTCGAACTTGCCGGCCTGCAAGCCCGCCAGCAGGCCGCTCCACTCCGCGGTGGTGAATTCCGGCTTCACTTTCAGACGCTTGGCGATTTCAGTGGCAATCTCGACATCAAAACCAGTCAATTGCTGCTTGGCGTCCTTGAAGTTGAACGGCGGGTAAGTGCCTTCCAATGCGATTTTCAAACTGCCGCGCTGCTTGACCGTATCCAACAAGTCCGCCGCAAACGCCTGGCCAGCCAGGCCCGCCATTACAAGAACCGTCATCAGCTTGCGCATATCAATATAACCTTTGGTAATTTCAAAGTATTTTAATTAACTTTTGCAGAATAACACTACTAGATTGACCTGCCAAGAGTCGATACTAAGCCCCTTCACAAACTAGGTGGCATCCAATACTTAGACAAGCAGTAATCCATACCCCGCGCATAAAAAAAGCATGAGCCGATGACTCATGCTTTTTTTGTTCCCCGCTAACTCAGACGTTAAACAGGAAGTTCATCACATCGCCGTCCTGGACCACGTAGTCCTTGCCCTCGGCCCGCATCTTGCCAGCCTCCTTGGCCTTGGCCTCGCCGCCCAGTGCGATGAAGTCAGTATAGGCGATGGTCTGCGCGCGAATGAAGCCGCGTTCGAAATCGGTGTGGATCACGCCGGCCGCCTGCGGCGCGGTGTCGCCGATGTGAATGGTCCAAGCGCGCACTTCCTTAACGCCGGCGGTGAAGTAGGTCTGCAGACCCAGCAGCTTGTAACCTGCGCGGATCAGACGATCCAGACCCGGCTCTTCCAAGCCCAAGGTTTCCAGGAACTCGGCCTTGTCGGCGTCGTCCAGCTCAGCGATTTCGGACTCGATCGCCGCACATAGCGCCACTACCGGCGCGCCTTCTTTATCCGCCAGCTGCTGCACCCGCTCCAGCAAGGGGTTGTTGCTGAAGCCGTCTTCAGCCACGTTGGCCACATACATCGCCGGCTTGATCGTCAGCAGACACAGCGGCTTGACCAAGACCATTTCTTCCGGGCTCAGGTCCAGCGAGCGCGCCGGCAGGCCTTGATCCAGATGCGGCACCAGCTTTTCCAGCACCGCGATCAAGGCGCGCGCATCCTTGTCGCCGGATTTCGCCTTCTTGCCCTCACGGTTCATCGCCTTTTCCACCGCGGACAGATCGGCCAACGCCAGCTCTGTGCCTATGGTTTCGATATCGGCGATAGGATCCACCTTGCCGGCAACGTGAACGATATTCTCATCCTCGAAGCAGCGCACCACGTTGACGATAGCGTCGGTCTCGCGGATATTGGCCAGGAACTGATTGCCCAGACCTTCGCCCTTGGAAGCGCCCGCCACCAAGCCGGCGATGTCGACGAATTCGACGATGGCCGGCTGGATGCGTTGCGGATTGATGATCTTGGCCAGCTCGGCCAGACGCTGGTCCGGTACTTCCACGATGCCGACATTGGGCTCGATGGTGCAGAACGGATAGTTGGCGGCCTCGATGCCAGCCTTGGTCAGCGCATTGAACAGGGTGGACTTGCCCACATTGGGCAGGCCGACGATACCGCATTTCAGACTCATGTCCGCATTCCTTCGAATTCTTGAAAAATCTTGTTCTGCCGCAGCATAGCCGCAAGCCGGCGGTTTGCCCAGCCGCTCATTTGGCCGCGGTGTGCAATTCCTTCATCGCCGCCGCCATCTTGCCGCCGATGGCCGCCGGCAATTGCCGCAACGCCTGCTCGATCGCCTCGTCCAGCCCCTGCTGTTCCTCGGCGCGCGGCTTCTTCAGCACAAAATTGGCGACTTCGTTGCGGTCTCCCGGATGACCGATGCCCAAACGCAAGCGCCAGAAAGCCGGCGAGCCCAAGCGGGCGGCGATGTCCTTCAAGCCATTGTGGCCCCCATGGCCGCCGCCCTGCTTGAAACGGGCCGCGCCCGGAGGCAGATCCAGTTCGTCGTGCACGACGAGAATCTGATCCGGCAGAATCTTATAAAAATGGGCCAGCGCCAACACCGCCTGCCCGGACAGATTCATATAAGTCATCGGTTTGAGCAGCCAGACGTCCTGTCCCTCGATATCCACGCGGGCGATATCGCCGTGAAATTTGCCGTCGGTGCGCCAACTTCCCTTATAGCGCCAGCACAACTCATCCAACAGCCAGAAACCGGCGTTATGGCGCGTTCTATCGTATTCGGGGCCGGGGTTGCCCAAACCCACTATCAGGCGAATGCCGGACATATTCTCTTATTCCAAATGAAAAAGCTCGTTGCGGGCCGACGGCTAGCAACGAGCTTTTCAACCGTTACCGTCAGACGGCACGGCAGCTAGATTACACGCGAGCGAAGTCGATGTGCATTACTTGCTGTTTGTACGGGTGCATTTGGAACGCAGCCACTTTAACTTGTTCTTTCTGGCCGTCGATCACCAGATCCAGAACGGAAGTGTGGAACGCTTCGTTCTTCAGCGCGTAGTACATGGTGTTGTGGTCCAGAACGATGGACACGGCTTCTTTGGAAGCGCCGTAAACAACGGCCGGAACCTGGCCGGCGTGACGCAGGCGGCGGCTCGCACTCGTACCCGACTCTTCACGCTTGCTGGCGGTATATTCAAAAGACATGGCAAAACTCCAGTTTCAGATTAAAAGCACCCGGCCCGCCGCGACCAGCGGGCCCGATGTTCACGGCAGGCAGGCGCCCGCCGCAACCAGTTCCTCATTGAAGAGGTAGGACACCGATTCTTCGTTGTTGATCCGGCGCAGCGTCTCGGCCAGCAGGCCGGCGATGGAGGCCACCCTGATATTCGGGCAGGCTTTGGCCTCGGCGGTCAACGGGATGGTGTCGGTCACCACCACCATATCGATGTCGGAATTCTTGATGCGATCGATCGCCTGACCGGAGAAGATCGGGTGAGTCGCATAGGCCAGCACGCGCTGGGCGCCGCGCTCTTTCAGAGCGCTGGCCGCCTTGCACAGGGTGTTGGCGGTGTCGATCATGTCGTCGACGATCAGGCAGGTGCGGCCGGACACGTCGCCGATGATGTTCATCACTTCGGCCACATTGGCCTTGGGGCGGCGCTTGTCGATGATGGCCAAGTCGGTGTTCAAGGCCTTGGCCATCGCGCGGGCGCGGACCACGCCGCCGACGTCCGGGCTGACCACGATCAGGTCTTCGATGCGCTGCGAGCGGATGTCCTTCAACAGCACCGGCGTCGCGTAGACGTTGTCCACCGGGATGTCGAAGAAACCCTGAATCTGGTCGGCGTGCAGGTCGACGGTGAGCACGCGGTCGATGCCGGCGCTGGTCAGCATATTGGCCACCAGCTTGGCGGAAATCGGCACGCGGGCGGAACGCGGACGACGGTCCTGGCGCGCATAACCGAAGTACGGAATTGCCGCGGTAATACGACCGGCCGAAGCGCGTTTCAGCGCGTCGGCCATAGTCAGGATTTCCATCAGATTGTCATTGGTCGGCGCACAGGTCGACTGCAGAATGAACACGTCGCGTCCGCGGACGTTTTCCAGCAGCTCCACCGCCACTTCGCCGTCGCTGAACTTGCCGACGTCGGCGCGTCCCAACGAGATATCCAGATGTTTGACTACGTTTTGGGCCAGTTCCGGGTTCGCGGTCCCGGTGAATACCATCAAACTGTCGTATGCCGCCATGATTCGTGTGCCTTAGCTAGATAAAGAAAAAGCGTGTAAGGGATTCTTACACGCTTTTTTCATGCTCTCTCTTATTGAGAGAAAGTCTTGGCTGGGGAGGTAGGGATCGAACCTACGAATGCCGGAATCAAAATCCGGTGCCTTACCACTTGGCGACTCCCCAGTAACCTTTATTTAGCGTTGTCGATCAAGGGATGGACATCGAGTCCTTTTGCTAAAAAACCCTTATATTTTATCGACACCGCCTGATAAACTTTATCGGCTTCGTCTTTAGACTGGCACTCCAGAAACACACAGGAACCGGAACCAGTCATCAGCGGCGAACCATATTTTCTTAATTCGGTCAGCACTTCATTCACCGCTGGGTACATATTCGAAACAACGTTTTGCAGATCGTTTCGTCGTTGCTGCGTTGTTTCGAGGATTCGCATTATGCCGACGCCCCCTACCTCTGTCAACACCTCTTGCGAGAAATTTTGAAATATTTTGCTGGTGGGCACTTGCACCTGAGGGTGAATTACCACATACCATGCCGGCTTCAATTTGATTTCATTCAGTTTTTCGCCAACGCCGGTAGCCAGCGCGCTGCGACCAAAAATAAACACCGGAACGTCCGCGCCCAGCTTCAAGCCCAGTTCCTGCAACACCGCCCGCGGCAGATTCAGTTCCCACATGCGGTTAAGGGCCAGCAAAACGGTGGCGGCGTCGGAGCTTCCGCCGCCCAAACCACCGCCCATAGGTATCTTTTTATCCAGACGAATGGCCACGCCCAACCCGCACTGGGCATGGGCCTGCAATAGACGCGCCGCGCGCACCGTCAGGTCCTGCTCCGGATCCACGCCGGCAATCGGCGTCTCCAGCACAACACGGCCGTCGTCGCGCAGGGCCAGCGACACTGTGTCGCTGAAGTCGACGAAGCGGAACACCGTCTCCAGCAAATGGTAGCCGTCCGGGCGCTTGCCGACGACATGCAATAAAAGGTTGAGCTTGGCCGGGGCCGGAAAGTCTTGGAATACGGGGGAACTCATCAACAGAACACCATGGCAATCATTGAAATAACACGTATGTGGCGATGCGGTCAGCGCCAGTCGCGGGTCACCACTCTGACCGTCAAACCGTCTCGGGCCAGATCCACGCGCTTGGGATAGCGCTCGCCGGACTCGGCCTCGCGCACGAAGCGGATACGCCACCCCTGCTGCAACAGCTCGCCGTCGGGACGGATCTCGCTAGCTTCGCCCGGCACCGGCATGCCGCGGATCCACCAGGCCAAGCCGGACAGCGGTAGCGGCCAGCCCAGGGTTTTCTCGGTCAGGCTTTCCACATCCGGCGCCTGCCAGGCCTTGCCGTCCGCCAGCAGGGTGACGCCGCCGGCGTCGCGGACCACTTCGGCCACGGTATTGCCCAACGGCGAGTTGATCGCCAATTGGTCGCGCTCGGGCTGATGCCGCCAATCGAAGTTGGCGACATGCCCCTTGCCGTCCAGATTGACCGACAGACGCCCGCTGACCGCGAACGGCTGATCCGCGGACTGCGTCGCGGAGGGCATGAACACCGCCTCGCGCGTCGCGCAGCCGGTCACAACAAGCGACAAAGCCAGAATCAGACCGCCCCACCTCATCAATGCGCCCCCAGACGGCGCATGGTATCGCGCAGCACATCATGTTCCGGGCTAGCTTCCAGCGCCTTGTTCCACACCCCCAGCGCCTCCTCTTTCTTACCCAGCTTCCACAGCACTTCGCCCAGATGGGCGGCCAGCTCTGGGTCCGGCAACAGCGCATAGGCCTTCTGCAGCGTCTTCAAGGCCGCGTCCAGGCGGCCCAGCTTGTACTGCGCCCAGCCCAGGCTGTCCAGGATGGTGGGATTGTCCGGCTCGCTCTTCAGCGCCTTCTCGATATAGCCCAGCGCTTCCTGATGACGGCTGGTGCGATTGGTCAGGGTATAGCCCAGCGCGTTCAGCGCCTGGGCGTCGCCCGGCTTTTCCTTCAGCACTTGCTTGAGATCGCGCTCGGCGTTGCCGACATTGCCCAGGGTGTCCGACACCAGCGCCCGCTCGTACAGCAGCTCCGGCGCCTTGGGCATGCGCAGCAGCGCCTTGCTCAGCAAATCGTGGGCCTTGCCCGGCTGTTTGGCTTCGCGCGCCAGCTGGGACTGCAGCAGGGCCAGGGTGATTTTCTCCTGGTCGTTGCCGCCCAAGGGCGCCAGACGCGCCAGGGCCAGATCCAGCTTGCCGTCGCCGGCCTCCATCACCGCCAGCCGGCCTTGCGCCGGCAGAAATTGCGGCCCGGCGCCCACCATCTCATACCAACCCTTGGCCGCGCCGACGTCCTGGCGCTCCTCCGCGATCTGCCCCAGGGTGTAGCGAATGAAATTGGCCTCCGGATGCCCTGCCGCCAGCGCCTGGCGCAGATGCCGCTCCGCGGCAGGCAGATCGCGCATCTGGTAAGCCATCAGGCCGGACGCGTAGAGCAAATCGGGATTATTGGGATTGCCGGGCAAGAGCTGATCGAAAGCCTGTCGCGCCTCGGCGAAGCGCTTGGCGCCCACCAGCAGCCGCGGCTTGGCCAGCTTCAGCTCCAGGCCGGCATTAGGCCGTCGCGCCAGTTCGCGTTGCAGAAAATCAATGGCCTGATCCAACTGCTCGCGGCGCAGCCGATCCACTTGCCAGGCCACCGGCAAGTCCCAGGCCGGCGCGATCTGCGCCAGCCGGTCGAACTCGCGGTTCATCGTGGCCTGGTCGCCGGCTTCGGCGGCCACAGCCAACAGCGCGAAGCGCGCCTCGGCCAGGTCCGGATAACGGGCGGCGAACTGCTTGACCAATTCATAAGCGGCCTGCTTGTCGCTCTGGCGCGAGGTCAGCCGCGCCAACTGAACGAAGATGGCCGGCGCGCGCTCCGGCTCTTTCTGCAGCAGCGCCTCGATCAGCGGCTTGCTTTCCGCCAACTTGCCGGCGCGCAGCAGGGTGATGAACAGCTGTTCTCTCGCCGGCACCGAATCCGGCGCCAGTTCCATCCACAAGGTCAAGGCTTCCGAGGTTTCCTTCAGCAGCCCTGCGAACATAGAAAACTCGGCGGCCCGTTGCGCCAGCCGCGGATCGCGCGTTTGTCGCGCCAGTTCCAGATAGGTCACGGCGGAAGCGCCCACCGAGCCGCGCTGGGCGGCGATTTCGCCGGCCACCACGCCATAAAGGATTTCCGGCGTCAGCTCCGCCTTGGGCAATAGAGTTTCATCTTCTTTCTGCGTTATCGCGGCCTCGTCGCCGGCCGGTTTGCCGGCATCGACCGCCTTCGCCGCGCCCGGGTGCTTGAAATTGGCGCATGCCGACAGCAGCGCGACCATCAGCAAAGGGAGTGTTTTTTTCAGCCGTTGCATTCGCATGGAGTCAGAGACCTGCTTATAAACCTGTTGAATGCGTAGAATAGCATGACCTGTTTTTATCTTCGCGCCATTCTACCCATGCCTGAACTGCCAGAAGTCGAAACCACCCGCCGCGGGATTCTGCCCCACCTCTTGAACGCCAAACTGGACGGCGCCGTGGTCCGCCACGCCGGCCTGCGTTGGCCGGTGCCGCCGGAGCTGCATGCCACCCTGCGCGGCCTGACGATACGTTCCGTCGACCGCCGCGCCAAATACCTGCTGCTGGGCACCGACGCCGGCACCCTGATCATCCATCTGGGCATGTCCGGCAGCCTGCGTTTCCTGCCTGCGGACACTCCACCGGAGAAACACGACCACGTCGACCTGCTGTTGGGCCCCAATGTGCTGCGCTACCGCGACCCGCGACGCTTCGGCGCGGTGCTGTGGCATGTCGGCGCCATCGAGCACCATCCCTTGTTGCAAGCGCTGGGGCCCGAGCCGCTGTCCGACGACTTTGACGGCGACACGCTGATCCGGGCCGCGCAACGCCGCGGCAGCGCAGTCAAGCTGATGCTGATGGACAACCACGTGGTGGTCGGGGTCGGCAACATCTACGCCAACGAGGCGCTGTTCCACGCCGGCATCCATCCAGCACGCGCAGCCAACACGGTGCGCGACGGCGAATACCGCCGGCTGGCCGAGGAAATCCGCAGCGTGCTGAACCGAGCCATCCAGGCCGGCGGCAGCACGCTGCGCGACTTCGTGCACAGCGACGGCAAGCCCGGCTATTTCCAGCAAACTTATATGGTGTACGGCCGGCAGGACCAGCCCTGCCGGCAATGCGGCACGCCGATCCGGCATTTGCGCCAGGGCCAACGCAGTTCCTACTATTGTCCGCTATGCCAGCCATGCTAGAGTTACGGCCTCAACCTTGCGCACCGAGCCTCAAAGCATCTTGAAGTCAACCGCCACAACCTCTTCGCTCACCCGGATAGGACGCGTCGCGCGCCTGTTCGGCCACTTGGCCATAGGAGTCTTCATCCTGGCCACCCGTTATTCTCGGCTGGCCCACGCCGAACGCGCCGTCGTTACCCGGCGCTGGGCCGCCCACGCGCTGAAAATTCTGGGCATCAGCGTGCGGATCAACGGCGTCAATCCCGGCTTTTACCCGCCCAACACCTTGCTGGTGGCCAACCACATTTCCTGGCTGGACATCTTCGTGCTCAATAGCTGCACGGTGTCCCGCTTCGTCGCCAAACGAGAGATTCGCTCCTGGCCGGTGCTGGGCTGGCTGGCGCACCTGGGCGGCACTCTGTTCATCGACCGCAGCAAGCGCAAGGACGCCAGCCGCGTCTACAAGGCGTTGGCGCATGCGATGGAGAACGGCGCATGCATGGCGGTGTTTCCCGAATCCACCACCTCCGACGGCCTGAATCTCTTGCCGTTCAAGGCCTCGTTGTTCGAAGCCGCCTTGCTGTCGCGCGGCACCGTGCAGCCAGTGGGCTTGCGCTATTACGGCGCGGACGGACAACAAACGCTGGAGCCCGCCTTTATCGGCGATCTGACTTTTCTGCAAAGCGTGCGCAAAGTGCTGGCGATGCCGGCGATGGAGGTGGAAGTCAGCTACGGCCAGCCGCTGAAAGCCTGGGAAAACGGACTGGAAACCCGCTTTGCGCTAGCCGAGCGGGCACAGCAGGAAGTGGCGCGCGCGCTGCGCCTGAGCCCGCCTCCGGCCGCGGAAGCGCCGCAGGAACCGGCTCGGCAACACTGAGCACCAGCTGCGAAACCTCGCCAATGCAAAAGCCCCCGTTCCGGGGGCTTTTCTCATCCAGCGCCGACTACGCTCACAGGCTGAGCCGCGCCATCAGGTTATCGAATAAATCATCGGCCAACTTGGCATAGCCTTGCTGCGAGAAGTGCACCATGTCCGGCCGCGCCAGCTGCTGCGCTTGCCAACGCTTCATGCTGCAAGGGCCGCCCATCGCCTGCTCCCAATCCCAATACAGCACATGGCTGTCGCGCGCGACTTTCTGTTGAATGCGCTTGACCGCGGCCAGTTGCAAGGGACGACCCGGCACGCACTCCTTGCTGGCCGCGCCCCGCTTGCGCGCGGCATCCTGCGCGCCCAGCATCAGGATAGCCGCCTGCGGCAGATCCCGGCGTATGGTGTTGATAGCCGCCTGCAGATTGAGCTGATACTCGATCAGGTCCAGACGATCGTCAAAGGCTTCGTTGACGCCGTAGGCCAAGATCACCAGATCGCTGCCGCGCTCCGCCAGCTGCGCGCTCCAGCTCTTGCCCCAGCGCTGCCAGATCGAAAGCTGAGCGCCGTTGCTGCCGATGCTGTCCAGCACCACGCCCGGCGCCAGCCGCTCCAGCTCTATCCCGCCCAGCTCCACCGCCGGCAGCGCGCCGGCACGCACCACGAAGGGGAAATACAGCTTCTGTTCCACCGTCTGCCAGCCTCTGCCCGGTTCTGGCGGATTCAACTTGCGGCTGCCGTGACCATCGTCCACGTCCAGCGCGCCGGCCCCATCCTGGGCCGCTCGTACGCGGAAACGCACCCGCCACAAGCCGTCCAGCGGATTACGCGGCAACAGGCTGATGGCAGCGCCCGGCCTCTGGGCTTGGGCAATATAGCCGCCCAGCGGGAAGTCCGGATCGCCGTCCTTGCGGCTATTGGTCAAGGCCCAACCCTCGCTGCGCTCGATCACCAGGGCGTGGCGCTGGCCGGGCACGGCCATCGGCGGCGTCCAGCCGATGCCGGCGTCGCCGAATTTGGCCTGGAAACGCTCGCGCAACGTGCCGGTCAGATAATCCGCCGCGGTGTGCGAATCCCCCAGTTGGGTGACTCGCACCGGTTGCACTGCTGTGGAGATCGCCTTCAACCGCGACGCCAGCCTCGGCAGGTTGATCTCGCCGAAATCCTGCACCGGCGCGGCCAACGCCGATGCCGCCACCAGCCAGCCGACCCATGCCGCGCTGATTCTCAACTTCATTCAAACCTCAATTCTGCCAACACGCGCCGCGCCAGCAATACCTGGCCCTGGCGAGTGAAATGAATGCCATCGGCGGTGCGTACCGCCACTTCGCCCTGATCGGGCAGCGTCATGAACTTGGTGAACGCCTCGTCCTCGCTCCCCAGGGCTTCGCGGGTGGACAAATAACGCTGGCCTGCGCCTTCAACTTCCTCCCGGAAAATGCCATTGATGTAATGCACCCCGCGATTGAGCTTGTCCTTGCCCATGTTCGGCGCGCCCAACCACAACAGTTGCGTCCGGTGCTTGCGAGCCGAAGCCAGGATGGCGCGGATGCGCTCGCGGTAGCGCTGCTCCCACTCCTCGGAGGCAAAGCGGATGTAGCGGCTGCCGCCCACCATGTCCCAAGTATCGTTGGCGCCCAAGAAAATCACCACGAGGCCGGTGTCCGGATTCGCCGCCAACTGTCGTTCTATCGTATCCGGCCAATTGAAAAAGTCGGGATAGGTCAGCCCCGTGCTCTGCTTGCTGAGGTCCAGCGCCTTGATCTGGTGCAGCTTGAACAAGGGCCGCAGCAAATGCGGCGCCACCCCCTGCATCATGGAATCGCCGGCCAGCAACACCTTGCTCCCCGGCCGCAGCAAGATGCGGGGATCTTTGGCCGCCGCTTGCGGCGGCGGAGCCGACGGCGATGGCAATGGCTGCAGCGGGCGCACGCTGGGCTCTACCGCCGTTGTCCGCGCCGCGACGGGCTCCGCCGGCGCCGCTTCCGGCGACAAAGCCGGTCGCAGGCAGCAGGCGTTGAAATAGGCGATCATCTCGTCGTCCCACCGATCCAGCCTGGTCAACAGCCCTCGGCTCTGATCCCGGAACTCCCGCCCCAGCTCCGCTCCTAGACGCCAGACGCTCAACTCGGACAAGGCCTCCAGCTGGCTGGGGCGGTGAAAGGTCTGCCGCCAATAGGCGTTGATTGAGGTCTGCTCAATCCAGCACAGCAGCAACATGCTGCTGCCGAGGATGGCCAGGGCCTGACGGATGGCGGAACGGGCGATCATTTGACGCTTGCCTCAATGCGGTAAGAAACGAAAAGCGCGACAGCGGAGATGCCATCGCGCCGGCACGGCTAAAACTGGTAATAAATAAAGCCCGGAATGCCCGGCGGCGACACCACGATGATCAGCAAGGCGCAGCCGGCCAGCAAGCTGGGCTTGCCCCACCACGGCAGGCGACCCAATTGGGCGATGCCGCGTTCGCAAGCCGCGCCCAGATAGGGCAGCGCGGCAAACGCCGCGGCGCTCAGCGCCAGGAAGCCCGGCGCGTTCAGCGTCAGTTCCTGATCGGTGCCGGTCATGGCTTCCAAGAAACTCCAGGCGTCTTCCAGCGACGCGGCGCGGAAAAACACCCAGGCCAGACAAACGTAATGGAAGGTCAGCAGACGCGCCAGCCAGGTCAGCCGCCGCGACACAGCCTCCTTGCCAAGCAGCTTGTCTCCCAGATTCAAACCCACCACGCCCAAACCGTGCATGCCGCCCCACGCCAGGTATTTCAGGCTGGCGCCGTGCCACAGGCCGGACAACACCATGGCAAGCAGTAAATTGAGCTGGGCGCGGGCAAAGCCCAGCCGGTTGCCGCCCAAGGGAATATAAATGTAATCGCGAATCCAGCTGGACAGCGACATATGCCAGCGCCGCCAGAAATCGCGTAGATTGTGAGCCAGATACGGCGCGTCGAAATTGCGCGGCAACTGGATGCCCAGCAGCAGCGCCAAGGCGGTGACCAGATCGGTATAGCCGGAGAAATCCAGATAGATCTGGAAGGCGTAGGCGTAGAACGCCGCCCAGACCTCCAGCGCGTGGTAGGTTTCCGGCGCGCTGAACACCGGGTCCACCCAGGCGCTGGCCAGCCAGCCGGCCAGCCACAGTTTTTTGGCCAGGGCCAGCACGATCAGTCCCAACGCGCGGTCCAGTTGCAAGATGTGGCGGCGTTCGCCGCTGCGCAACTGCTCCAGCAGCCCGGTGGCCCGGCAGATAGGCCCGGCCAACAAAGTGGGGAAGAAAGCCAGGAACAGCCCCAGTTCCCTGGCCCGGGCGAAACGCAACTCGCCGCGGTACAAGGACACCAGATAACTGACCGATTGAAAAGTGTAAAAGGAGATGCCCACCGGCATCAGGAAATCCACCGCCGGCAATATCGCCGCAATACCCAGCGCATGCAAAGCCGCTTGCGCGCTTTCACGGAAGAAGTCGAAGTATTTGAATACCGCCAGATTGCCCACCGCCATCAGCAGCCCCATGCGCAACCAGCGCTTGGGTCGGACGGAATCAAGCATCCACGACGATATCAGGGTCAATAACAGGGTATAAACGGCCAGAATCAGCGCAAAACGCCAATCTAGCTTGGCATAAAAGGCGTAACTGCCCAATAACAGCAAACCATTCTGCCAATCCGTGCGCTTGCGGCACAGCCAATACAGGGCGAAAAAGGCGAGGAATGCCAGTGCGAACTCAATCGAAAGGTAACTCATACAAATAAAAAACGGCTCTGGCAAGAGCCGAGATTATGACAGCCATAGGGCCCGGCTGACTATGGCTTGCCAATATTTTATTTACAGCGCCGCCGCCAATATTCTTTACGCGGTTATTTCGCGATATGCGGAACACGGCAAGGAAAATAAAGCTTGGTCGCCCAAACGCATCGCGGTCAGGCTGCCGCCCCACAAACAACCGGAGTCGATAGCCACCACATCGTCGGTGATATGCACGCCCAGCGCAGACCAATGGCCGCAGATAATGGGCATCTCGCCTTGCCAGCGTCCCGGCGCCTCGAACCAGGGCGTCAGGCCGGCCGGCGCGTTCTCCAGCTCGCCCTTATAATTAAGATCGATCTCTCCGTCGCGGTTCAAGAAACGCATCCGGGTCATCGCGTTGACGATCACGCGCAAACGGTCCGAGCCGCGCAGCTCCTCGCTCCAGCGCGTTGGCCGGTTGCCGTACAAGCGCGACAGGAATTCACGATGCCTGGGGCCTGACAGCCCGGCTTCCACTTCCTCCGCCAGATCCAGCGCGCGATCTATGCTCCACTCCGGCAGCAACCCAGCGTGCACCATCGCGTAGCCCTGGCCGGCTATCATCATTGGCTGGCAGCGCAACCAGTCCAGCAGGACCTTGCCATCGGCGGCGTTGAGGATGTCCAGCACCGTATCGCTGCGGTGCAGTTTGCCGAAGCCCTCGGACACCGCCAGCAAGTGCAGGTCATGATTGCCCAACACGATCTCGACATGATCCTGATGCTGGAACACCCAGCGCAGTACTTCCAGCGACTGCGGCCCGCGATTGACCAAATCTCCCGTCAACCACAAAGTATCCTTGCCGGGATTGAAATCGATTTGCCGCAGCAACTGCTGAAACGGCTGGAAACACCCTTGAATGTCGCCAATAGCGTAGATGGCCATATGCACCCCATAAGTGGCGGATCGATCTGAGATGTCATCCGCGGATAGCGCCATGATACCGCATGCTACAATGCACTGGCTGAGTTACCGATTTACTGCGCCCTGCCGGGCCCCTTCCCCCATACCGCCATGTCCGCTCCCTTGCTCAATCCGCCGCAACGCGCGGCGATCCAGTATCTTGACGGCCCCTTGCTGGTGCTTGCCGGCGCAGGTTCCGGCAAAACCCGAGTCATCACCTTCAAGATTTCGCACCTGATCCGCGAAGGCGGCATCAATGCGCGCAATATCGCCGCCATCACCTTCACCAACAAGGCCGCGCGCGAGATGCTGGAACGGGTGGGCAAGCTGATGACGCCGGCGGAAATCCGCGGCATCACCGTATCCACTTTCCACTCTCTGGGCATGCAAATGCTGCGCCAGGAAGCGCCGCACCTGGGCTATAAACCTCAATTCTCTATTCTCGACGCCTTTGACGCCGGCAAGATCATCTCCGACATTCTGAAAACCACCTCAAAGGATGAGGTGCGCAAGGTGCAGAGCCAGATCTCGCTATGGAAGAACGATCTGAAAACACCGGACCAGATGCTGCTGGAGGCTCAGGGCGAATGGGAAAGCATCTGCGCCACCACGTATGTGGCCTATCAAGACACTTTAAGCGCCTACCAGGCGATGGACTTCGACGACCTGATCCGCCTACCGGTGCAACTGTTCCAGAGTAATGAAGAAGTGCTGCAGAAGTGGCAGCACAAGCTGCGCTACCTGCTGATAGACGAATACCAGGACACAAACACCTGCCAATACCAGCTGGTCAAGCTGCTGACAGGCCTGCGCGGCATGTTCACCGCGGTGGGCGACGACGACCAGTCCATCTACGCTTGGCGCGGCGCCAATATGGAAAACCTGAGGCTGCTGCAAAGCGACTTCCCCAAGCTCAAGGTCATCAAGCTGGAGCAGAACTACCGCTCCACCGCCCGGATCCTGCGCGCGGCCAACTCGGTGATCTCCAACAACCCCAAGCTGTTCGAGAAACAACTGTGGAGCGAACTGGGCCTGGGCGAACCCATCCACGTGGTTCAATGCAAGGACGAAGAGCACGAAGCTGAGACCGTGGTGCAAAGGCTGCTGGCGCATAAATTCGAATACCGCACCGAGTTCAAGGACTACGCCATCCTCTATCGCGGCAACTACCAGGCGCGCATCTTCGAACAAGCCTTGCGCAACCAACGCATTCCTTACCAGATGGCCGGCGGCCAGAGTTTTTTCGACAAGCCGGAAATCAAAGACATGCTGGCTTATATGCGCTTGATCGCCAATCCCAACGACGACCCGGCCTTCATCCGCGCGCTGACCACGCCCAAGCGCGGCGTAGGCGCCACCACGCTGGAACGTCTGGGCGCCTGGGCCGGCGAACGCGGCAAGAGCCTGTTCGCCTGCGCCCATGAAGAGGGTTTCCGCCTGCAAGTACAAAAAGCCCAACTCGAGCCGTTGGAACAGTTCTGCGACTTCATCGCCAATCTGCAATACCGCGCCACCCGCGAGGATGGCGGCCCACTGGCGATGGAAATGATGCTGGCGATAGGCTACGAGGCCTGGCTTTACGATAGCGAGGACAGCCCGCGCATCGCCGAAACCAAGTGGAAAAACATCCTGGAAATGGTGAGCTGGCTTAGCCGCAAAGGCGAGGACAGCGGCAAGAATCTGGTGGAGCTGACCCAGACCATCGCTCTGATCACCATGCTGGAAGGCCGCGAGGAAGGCGAGGTAGACGCGGTGAAAATGTCCACGCTGCACGCGTCCAAGGGCCTGGAATACCCTTACGTGTTCCTGGTAGGCACCGAGGAAGGCATCCTGCCCCACAGCGAATCGGTGGACAACGGCATGGTGGAGGAAGAGCGCCGGCTGATGTACGTCGGCATCACCCGCGCGCAGCGCATGCTGACGCTCACCTATTGCGTCAAGCGCAAACGCGCCGGTGAATGGCAGTTTGTCGAGCCGTCGCGCTTTATCTCCGAGATCAACGGCGATGATCTGCGCCACTTCGGCAAACCCGGCGCCGAACCCATCGTCAGCAAAACCGAGGGCAAATCGCGGTTGGCCAGCCTCAGCGCCATGCTGGCCAACAAGGAGAAACCGGCGGATTCATGAAGGCGCCGGCGACGCAGGCGAGAACTTGCTTCCGCGCCGACGGCCTATACCGGCCACCAAAAAGAAAATGGCGCCAGCGGCGCCATATGAAGAATGAGGAACATCTCTGGGTGAAGCGAAAGTGGAAGCCCACTGAATCCCCACACCAAGCCGCGAAGCGCCTGACGCTTCACGACCTAAACAGATGAAGCCATCATGCACTATGCGCCTCCGAAGGGCACCTGTCCCTTCTTACAGCGGGGTTTTGTTGACATAGCACATTGCCATTTCATCCGGTAGAAATTTCCCAAAAAACATAGAAATCCTCGCTTTTAGGCGATAAAAAACGCCTTGCGGTATTGCAAGGCGTTTTTTGCTGCGCTGATCAGCCGATTATTTGGAATTATTCACCATGTACTCGACAGCGGAGCGGAACTCGGCGTCGCTGCCGGTGTAACCGCCTTTGGCCGGCATCGCGTTCAAGCCCTTGATGCCGATCTTGACCACTTCGTCCAGGCCCGGCTTCAGACGCACGGCCCAGGCCGCCTTGTCGCCGAACTTCGGCGCGCCGGCGATGCCGGCCGCGTGGCAGGCCATGCACACGCTGTCGTAAATCTTCTTGCCCACCACGGCCGGATCTGCCGCCGCGGCCGCGCCGCCTGCGCCGCCCACCGGCGGCTCAGTGAACTTTCCACCCGCGGAGTTGCCCATATAGGCTACCGCGCGCTTCACTTCATCATCGCTCAAGTCGGTTGCGCCGCCCTTGGCCGGCATCGCGTTGAAGCCCTGCAGCGCGTGCTGGGTCAGCATGTCCCAGCCTTTGGCGATGCGCGAGCCCCAAGCAGCGGTGTCGCCAAACTTGGGGGCGCCGGCAAGGCCGGTGCCGTGACAGGAGATACAGATGCCTTTATATACCTGTTCGCCAGTGCGCATTCCCGGAGGCGCGTCGCTGGCCTTGGCTTCACCGACCGGTTTCAGGCGAGACGCGACGGCCTCCTTGGTCATTACTTCGGCATCCACGTTGTAACCGCTGGTGGCCAGCTTGGCCAGAAGCCAAATTGCCACCACAAGAAAGACAACGACGCCAACCAGCACTTTGATGACCTGGCCGGGAGCCATTCCGTTCTCATTACTCATTACGAGCCTCGCCTGGAATTAATGACATTTAAAATAGGATAATTATACGGTAAGCCTGAAGGCAAGGCAAAACCATACACTGGACTCGGGTAAGGAAGTTGCGCTATGATGCGGGCCTGCCTCAAAGCAAGCACAGCGCACCCGTAGCTCAGTTGGATAGAGTGTCAGTTTCCGAAGCTGAAGGTCACAGGTTCGATCCCTGTCGGGTGCGCCACAACTCCTCGAAGTTTTCTGTTTTTCCCGCTTTTCCCCATTATTTCCCACGCTTAACGTCAAAACCATGTTTTCGTCGAAACACGTCCTGCGCGGTCATGCTGCTCTAGCGTCGCCGCAATGAAAAAGCGGGCCGCTCACGCGTCCCGCTTCGCTCCATTCGTCTAGCCTCAGGCCAACGTGGCCACCGGCTCGGCGGCATCGTCGTCCTCTTCGCCGAGAAAGCCTCCGCTCTGGTGCGCCCACAGCCTCGAATACAACCCGCCCTTGGCCAACAGACTGCGGTGATCGCCCTCTTCCACGATGCGTCCCTTGTCCAGCACGATCAGCCGGTCCATCGCCGCGATGGTGGACAAGCGGTGAGCGATAGCCACCACGGTTTTGCCTTCCATCAGCCGGTACAAGCTGCGCTGGATCGCCGCTTCCACTTCCGAATCCAGCGCGCTGGTGGCCTCATCCAGCAACAGGATGGGCGCATCCTTCAACATCACCCTGGCGATGGCGATGCGCTGGCGCTGCCCGCCGGACAGCTTGACCCCCCGCTCTCCTACATGGGCATCATAACCGCTGCGACCTTTCGGATCGGTCAAGGTCAGGATGAAGTCATGCGCCTCGGCGCGGCGCGCGGCCGCCTCCATCTCGGCGTCGCCGGCGTCCGGCCTGCCGTAGAGCAGGTTGTCGCGCACAGAGCGGTGCAACAAGGAAGTATCCTGCGTCACCATCCCCACCTGGGCGCGCAGGCTGTCCTGCGTCACATGAGCAATGTCCTGGCCGTCAATCAAAATGCGGCCGCCGTCCAAATCATAGAAACGCAACAGCAAGTTGACAATGGTGGACTTGCCCGCGCCCGAACGGCCGACCAGGCCGATCTTCTCGCCCGGGCGTATCGTTAGCGACAATTGCTCGATCACGGTCTTGCTGCCGCCGTAACTGAAGTCCACTTGGTCGAAGCGGATTTCTCCCTGCTTCACTTCCAAGGGCTTGGCGTCGGCCCGGTCATTGATCGACACTGGCCGCGACAAGGTGGCGATGCCGTCCTGCACCGTGCCCACTTGTTCGAACAGCGAAGCCATCTCCCACATGATCCAGTGCGAAATGCCGTTCAACCTCAAGGCCATCGCGGTGGCCGCCGCCACCGCGCCGACGCCGACTTCGCCCATGCTCCACAGCCACAAGGTCGCGCCGGCGGTACTGGCGATCAGCAACATGCTCAGGCTGTGGTTGATGATTTCGAAGCCGCTGATCAAACGCATCTGACGATAGGCCGTGGCCAGGAATTCCTGCATCGCGCCGCGGGCGAAGCCGGCCTCCCGCTGGGCGTGCGAGAACAGCTTCACCGTGGCGATATTGGTATAGGCGTCGGTGATGCGCCCGGTCATCAGGCTGCGCGCGTCTGCCTGGGCGGTGGCGGCCAGCCCCAGGCGCGGCACAAAGAAATACAGCGTGGCCACGTACAAGGCCAACCAGGCCAGGAAGGGCCACAGCAAACGGCTGTCGAAACTGCCGACCACGGCGATCATGGTGACGAAGTAAATCACCACGAACACCAGAATGTCGGCGACGATCATCACCGTTTCACGCACCGCGATCGCGGTTTGCATCACCTTGGCGGATACCCTGCCGGCGAACTCGTCTTGATAAAAGTTCATGCTCTGCCGCAGCAGGTGGCGATGGAAATTCCAGCGCAGCAGCATCGGAAAATTGGCGGAAATGCCCTGATACTTGATCAATGCCTGCAGGGCGATCAGCAACGGGCTGGCCAGCAGAATGCCCGCCAGCAGCAACAGATTATGGCGCTGCGTGTCCCACAACAGCGCGGGCTTGACCGAGCTTAGCCAGTCCACGACGGAACCGAGCATGGAGAACAGCAAAGCCTCAAAGGCGCCGATGCCGGCGGTCAGCAAAATGACGGCCGCAATCAGCCCGCGCAAGCCGCGGGTGCAGAACCACAAAAATGGGAAAAAGCCCTTGGGGGGTTGGGCCGGAGACATGTCGGGATACGGATTGATCCGCTTTTCGAACCAGTTGAACAAAGATCGCTCCAGTGCAGAGGCCGCCGCTTGGACCGCGCCTGCTTTGGGTTTAATAGGAAGTAGGACAATAGCCAAGGGCTGAAAATCGCGCAATGGAAAATTAGCCTTGGCCATGCCTCCATTTGTCATATTCAGCCAATGAACACGAAAAGATTTTATTTGTCGTCAATTACATTGGCTAAAACGCGACAGTCAGCAAAACTCCTCAAGCTTTTCCGTCTTGCGGCTGCGCAGATCCACCACTCTGTGAATCTCGATGCGCAGTTGGCCGCGGTAGACGTTCCACATCACCAGCGCGGCCCGCCGCGCCTGCTCCTGGCTGGGATGCAGCGGCCCGCTGTCGTCGACGCCGAACTGCTCCGAGATCAGTTTCAAACGATACATCTCCCTTGAGCCCCCCCAAGGCCGCGGCGGCTTCCATCGCCGCCGACAAAAAGTGAGAAATTCGCCATGCCGCCGTTTCGTTAATCCTGCCAAAATGAACCCAATGGCATAAATCAATGCAAGCCAAGCGCCGTTTCGTAGATGACGGCGTGCGGTGGCTCGGTGTTTGGCGTGGGAAAACGGCGCGGGCCTTTAGCCCATGGCATTTATTGACGGCTTTTGCCGCTCTTGTGAATGATTCTACCCATTACTAGCAGTATCAGGCAAAGATTCCTGAATTAATTCACGCAGTTGTAACATAAACCAAGGGGAGTTATTCCAATACCGCGCCGGGCCAGGCGGAACCGCCGCTGAGGCGGCCCGGCGCTTTCGAAACCGGCTAGTGAGCCAGTGCGTGCACGTCGTGCAGCTGCGGACGGCGGATGCGCGCCAAGGCGGCGTCTATCGTCGGGGTGTGCTCTCCCCAATAGCCGTGGCGCGCCAGGCAGTCGGTAGCCACCAGCGCCGCATCTATCATGAAACGCTCTTCCAGCAGCAAGCGCTCGACTTCGGCAAACGGCGTCAGGATGTGCTCGGCCACCTCGCCGTCCTGATTACAGGGGATTTCGCCGGACTCCAACCACAGGTCGAAGGCGTAAATCCATTCGCGATGCAGGCCTCGCTGCACAGGACGCTCGGCCAGCAGCAAGCTGGATTGCGGCAAGCCGAGCACCTGCTCGCGGCGCACGCCGGCTTCCTCCCAGCCCTCGCGCTCCAGAGCCAGTTCAATGGTCTCTCCGGCGGCCACCCCGCCGCCAACCAGATTGTCCATGCGATTGGGGTCCACCGCCTTGTGCGGGCTGCGGCGCCCCACCCACATCCGCACTTCGCCGGACGGCAGCCGGGTCAGCCCGTTCAGGTGCACGGCGCGGCTGGTCAGGCCCAGCGGGCGGAAGGCGGCCCGCTCCAGCTCAAAATACGGGGATCCATCGTGACGGAAGGCGGTGAAGTTTTCATTGCGCCAGCCATTGAGCCAGCCTGCCTGTTGCCAGCGCCGCGCCGCTTGGGCCAGCGCATGGCTGATGCTGCGGTAACTACCGTCGAGACGGCAATGCAGTTTCTGGTATTGCTCCTCGAACAGCTGGGATTCGCTGTTCAGCAAACGTTCCTTCCACGCCGCGTTGACCCAACCCAAGCGCTCCTTGCCGATATACAAGGGCGTGAATTGCTGACGATCAAAACGGGTGATCTTGTCGAGATAGGCCAGAACCGCATCCACTTGCATTGCCAACTCCGCTGCGATGTGTTTCGGGAAGGCTGCATCTTAGGATGCTTCTTCGGCTTTGACTATATCTGGCGTAACAGCCGGCAAATAAACAGATTATTTTGCGGTAGGATGTTGCGGAATTGTCTCGGTGGCCAATACGAAAACCGCGTCGCCCATTCAATTTAACAACAACGTCATTTCAGTTTGTCGGCCAGCCCGGAGTAACGTTGCGGCGCCGCCTCTGCCGCCTGTTCCCACACCGGCTGCGCGCCTGACACGACGAAACGCTCCCGCGCCCGGGTGATCGCGGTATACACCAGCGCCCGGTTTAGCAGCGGCCCCACCGCCTCCGGCAGCTGCAAACAGACTTCGCCGAACTCGGACCCCTGGCTCTTGTGCACCGTCATCGCGTACACGGTATCGTGCTGCGGCAGGCGGCCGGGAGCGAACTCGCGCCAGCCGCCGTCGTCTCCGGGAAAAGCCACCCTCAAACCGGCCTCGCCTTGCACCGTGAAGCCGATGTCGCCGTTAAACAGGCCCAGGCCGTAATCGTTCTCGCTGATCATCACCGGACGCCCCGGATACCAGTCTCGGCCGGCCGGCTTGTCCCCATCGGCTTCCAGTTGTCGCTCAATGCGCAGATTGAAGGCCTCTACCTGCCGCCGCTCCGCCGCCAGCAACATGAAACCGGCGAAGGCTCGCTGGCGCTCGGCCAGGGGCTCACCGGCGCGCACCGCCCGCCAATACGGCCGCCAGCGCGCCAGCACTTCCGCCGCGTCCAGCGTCGGCACCGCCTCTACATCGCGCCAAGCCGGATCTTGCAACACCGCCCAACTGCCGGCGCCATCGCCGGCGTTCACCCTTCTCGCCAGTTCGCCAATGCCGGAGTCGGCGCCGAAACGATGGCTGTGAGTGAGCAGCGCCACGCAATCGGTGAGTTTGCCTCCCGCGCCCGGCGTGGGCGGCAAAGTTTCGCCGCAGTTCACCCGCAGCCACTCCAGCGTGTCCGGCCGGTAATGGATGTTGGCGCACAGATCGCCCAGCACCGCGCCGGCGTCCACCGAGGCCAACTGATCGCGATCGCCCAGCAGAATCAGCCGCGCTTGGGACGGCAGGGCCTCCACCATGCGCGCCATCAAGGACAGATCTATCATCGACGCCTCGTCCACCACCAGCACGTCCAGCGGTAAAGGGTTGCCCGCGTGGTGGCGCGGCGCCGCCGCGCCCGGACGCAAGCCCAGCAGACGGTGCAGGGTCTGCGCCTGCTGCGGCAATTGCCGCAGTGTTTCCTCGGCCAGGTCCAGCCGCTCGCGCGCGCCGCGCACTGACTCAGACAGCCGCGCGGCGGCCTTGCCGGTGGGCGCAGCCATCGCCATGACCAGCGGCTGCGGCGACAGGCCGGCAAGCAAGGCCAACAGTTTGAGCACGGTGGTGGTCTTACCGGTGCCCGGGCCGCCGGAAATGACCATCAAGCGCTGGCGCGCCGCCAGAGCCGCTGCCAGCTTCTGCCGGTCCGGCCCCGTCGCGGATGCCGAACCGAACAAGGCCTCCAGCAGCGGACGCAAGCGCGCGCCGTCCAGCGCCGGCCCCGGCTCGGCCAGGGCGGCCAGGCGCTCGGCAAGCCGTGCTTCATCGAACCAGTGACGGGCAAAATACAAGCGGCCGGCCGCGTCCAGGATCAAGGGAGCGTAATCGCCGGGGCGGCCAACCAGCGCGCTGGCCTGCAAGGCTTTGCGCTCCGGACGCTGCGCCAGCGGCAGGCAGACGTGGCCGGCCTGATTGGCGCTGGCCAGTTCATGAATCAGCGCCAACGCGGCCTCATCCACTCCGGGATCGAGGCGGACGAACAAGCGCGCCAGTTCGGCGGGCAACAGGGCTTGCTGGACAGACATGGGCGAGAATCCGGATGCTTTGCGCTCCGCGCGGCGCGGAGCCTTAATGGGAAGACTGGAGGCGCTTCAGCGCAATTTGCCGTTATCTTGCAACTGCTGAATCGCCTTGTCCAATTGCGGCAACAACTGCCGGTATTGCGGATGCAGACGCAACATCACCGGCACGCTGCCCACGGCGTCGCCCGCCGCGCAGGGCTGCGCCTCCGGCGCGCGGTTCAGCAGCGCGTCCAGCTGACGCTGGCTCAGGACGATGGCCTGCATGCTGCCCTGACGCAGGCCGCTGAGCAGATCGCTCTCGCTGGCGGCCTCCACCCGCTTGAGCTGACCGCTGGCGAAACCAGGCTCCAGCACAGGGTAGGTCCGCCCCTGCAGCACACCCAGACTCAGGCCGTTGAGGCTGGCCGGCGTCGCCCCCTTGCGCCGCTTGCCGGCGGCGAAGCACAGCCGCAGCGTCTGTACGTCGATGGGCCGAGTGTAGAAGCCGGCCACCGGGGACAAGGCGCGCCAGGCCGGATTGACCCCCACCTCCACATCCACCTTGCCCACCTCGAACAATTGCTGCAGCCGCGGCGACGGGTAGTACTCCAGTTCGAAGCGGACGCCGCTGTGCCGGCCGATCAGCTCCAGCGCGGCACGGTACTGAGTGGCCAGCGCGCCGTCCTGCACGCTGTACAGCGGGCCAAAACTGTCATTGGCCACACCGGCGCGCAGGCTAGGCACCGCCGCGGGCGCGGCCTGCGCCGCCAGCAGCAAGGCAATCAGGCTGACGCCACGCTCAAGCAAGCCGGGCTTCCAGCGCATCGCAAATGGTTTTGAGAATTTTGATGCGTGCATAGTATTTATTGTTAGCCTCCACCAGCGTCCAGGGCACTTTGCTGGTGCTGGTGCGGTCCACCATATCGCTGACGGCCAGCTTGTAGGCGTCCCACTTGTCGCGATTGCGCCAGTCTTCCTCCGTGATCTTGAAGCGTTTGAAACCGGTTTCCTCGCGTCCTTTGAAACGCGCCATCTGCTCTTCCTTGCTGATGGCCAGCCAGAATTTAACGATGACGGCGCCGTTTTCGCTCAGTTGATGCTCAAAGTCGTTGATTTCGTAATAGGCGCGCATCCAGTCCGCCTCTTTGGCGAAGCCTTCCACCCGCTCCACCAGCACCCGGCCGTACCAGGTGCGGTCGAAGATGGTGATGCCGCCCTTGCCCGGCACATGACGCCAGAAGCGCCACAACCAGGGCTTGGCCTTTTCTTCCTGGGTGGGCGCGGCGATGGGCACCACTCGGTAGCGGCGCGCGTCCAGCGCCTGGGTGATGCGGCGGATGCTCCCGCCCTTGCCGGCGGCGTCGTTGCCTTCGAAAGCCAGTACCAACGAATGCTGGGCGAAGCGCGGATGTCGGGTCAGCCGGTGCAGCCGGCCCTGCAATTGCTCCAGTTCGGCCTTGTACTTGGCCTTGTCCATGGATTGGTCCAGTTGCAGGGTGTCCAGCAACAGCTTGTTGTCTATCGGCGCCAGCAACGGCGGCGCGTCTATCAGCTCGGCCTTAGAACCCTGCGCCTGAGCAAGCCGGTTGCGAATGGCGTTGAGCAGGGTGTTGCCCACCGTCAGGCTGCGGTAATTGGCGTCCTCGCCGTCCACCACCACCCAGGGCGCGGCGGCGGTATTGGTCAGCCGCAAAATGTGCTCGGCGGACTTGCGTATCTTGTCGTAGCGCTCGTAATGCTCCCAATCGGTCTTGGTCACGCGCCAACTGCTGGCTGGATCTTTTTCCATCTGCTTGAGCCGCTTGTGCTGCTGCTCCCGAGTCAGATGGAACCAGAATTTCAGCACTAACGCGCCGTCCATGGTCAGCATGCGTTCAAAACGCAGGATGTCGAAGATCTGCTTGTCCAGCGCGTCGCGGTCGCTGCGGGCGAACACCCGGTCGAACAAGGCGTCGGAGTAATAGGAGCCGAAGAACATGCCGATGCGGCCCTTGGCCGGCAATTGCATCCAGTAGCGCCACATCCAGGGACGGGCGCGGGCGTCGTCGTTGGCCTCGGCGAAAGCCACGGTGTCGATCAGGCGCGGGTCCAGCCATTCGTTGATCAGATTCATGGTTTCGCCGCGACCGGCGCCGTCGAAGCCGTGAATCAGGATCAGCACTGGAAAGTCGGCCTTTTCCTTTAAATCGTATTGCAGGTCCAGCAAGGCCTCGCGCAATTTGGGCATGGCTTCGCGGAATGTCTTTTTATCGATGCTGTGGCCGATTTCGGCGGATTCAAACATGATGCGTCCTTGGTTTTAACCTGCTCCAAAGTCTCGCGAGCAAGAACGAGACAAGGCGAAAACAGCTGAGAAAGCGGAATGCACAGGTGGTACATGAGCATTCCGAAGCTGTACTCACCGTGTGACGTCTCACGACGCTCATCAGACTTTGAACAGGTTCTTATTGTCGGCCCGCGCCCGGTGCCACTTTCCCCTTCCGGCCGCGTTCCACTCCAGATAGTTCAGCTTAGTCTTATGACCGCGGCTTGCGCACTCCGCATTCCTACGCATGCCCGGCGAACCATTGGTCCAGCGCCTCCAGCAGGGCCGGCGCGGGTTGATCGCTCCAGATCCCGCAGGCCTCGACGCCGACGCCGCGCAGATAAAGATAACGCACACCGCCGAAGCGGGCGGCGAAGTCCACGCCGCGAACGCTGAAATAGCGCCGCAGAGCCACGCAGTAAATCAGGTATTGCAGGTAATAATGTTCTTGGGCGATGGATTCCGCCAGCCGCTCGGCGCGATAGTCTTCGTGCCGCCCTCCCAGGTGGTTGGATTTATAATCCACCAGATAAATGCGTCCGTCGGACTCGAACACCAAGTCCATGAAGCCCTTGAGAAAACCGCGCACGGTGGAAAAATCCAACTGCGCCGCGGCCGCGCGCAAAGGCGCGGCCAAGCCGTGTTCCGGCGCGGACAGGATGGCGGCCAGCTTCGCCACCTCCAACCTGGGCGCCGGCAACATGAATTCCATTTCCACCAGCCGCTTGCCGTCCGGTACTTCAACCAGCTTCACGCCCGGGTCCAGTTCCGCGTTCAGCGTGGCCGTCACCATTTCACAAGCGGCATCGCCCCACTCCGGCGCGAAGCCGTGCTTGGCCAGAGCCAGCTCCACCGCCTGCCGCAGCCCGGCCGCATCGACACCGAAGCTGATGGTTTCAAAAATCTCGTGCAGGCAGGTACCGGCCTTGGCGCCGCGCGGAAAACCGAAACGATCCAAAACCGGGGGCGCTTGCAGTTCCGCCGCCGCCGGCTGACCCGCGTCGTGGTCCGGGCTTTCCTGCCATTTGCCGGCCGCCTGCGCATGGGTCAGCGAGGTGAAACTGGCTACCCGCCACGGCGCGGCCAGCCGGCGCGTGAATGTCTGGGCCAGATAATTCCGTCCTGTTTCGCGCCGCGCGGCCAAGGCCGGCCCCACGCCGCTCTCCTCCAGCACCGCGCACGCGCCCGCCGCCTGGGCGTTGGCCGCGGCCGCGAAAGCGCCCAACTCTCGTCTCAGCACCTCGGCGTCCAACTCCAGCGCCTCCAGTTCCGGCAGCGCGCGCGCGTCGCGGCCATGCAGCAGCCAGCTCAAAGCCGCCGTCTCCATGCCCCGCACCCAGCCCCAGCACAGGTATTGGCGATACTGCGCCCGAGTCAGCGCCACATAGAGCAGGCGCAGCTTCTCCGCCAACAACTCGCTGCGCGCCGCCAGCTTCACCCCGGCGTCGGCCGCGGCATCCGGCGCCAGCCAGGATTGATCTTCAGCGTGGTAGCGCCAGAACGCGGCGTCGCGCCGTTCCAGCGCCCCGCCCCACAGAAAGGGGCAGAAGGCCACTGGATACTGAAGACCCTTGGCGGTGTGGATGGTGACGATCTTGACCAGGGCCGCGTCGCTCTCCAACCTCAACACCGCCTCCTCTCCGCCCGGCGGCTGCGCCACCCGCGTCTCCAGCCAGCCCAGCAGCGGCGCCATGCCCTGGCGCTGGTCGCTCTCTTGTTGCAACAATTCAGCCAGGTGCGACAAATTGGTCAACCGTCGCTCGCCGTCCGGCAGCGGCAACAAGCGTTCCGCCACCCGTTCCCGAGCGAAGAAATGCCGCCAAGCCGCCATGAATCCGCGCTCGCGCCAAAGCAGGTGGTCTGCGGCGTTGGCCTGCAGTTGCGCTTCCCAGCGCGTCTCGTTCTCCACCCTGGCCAGCAATTCGCCGGCGTCGACCCCGGCCAGTTCCGTCACCAGCGCCGCGCGCAGACGCGCCTCGCTGGCCGGCTCCGCCCAAGCGCGCAGCAAGGCCAGCATCTCGCCGGCCTCGCGGCTGGCGAACACGCTTTCCTGGGTCAGCGCCACGCTGGCCACGCCGCGCTCCGCCAAGGCCTGGCGCACCCGGTCGCCCTGACGGTGAGTGGACACCAGCACCGCGATATCGCCGCCGGCCAAAGGCCGTCGGGCGTCGCAGGCGACGATGGCGGCGCGGCCGTCGGCGGCCAGCGCCAGCAAGCGCGCGATCTCGTCGGCGCTGGCGTTGGCCGCCAGTTCGGCGGCGCTCTCGCCGCTGGCGGCCTTGTCCGCCTTCTCCGGCTGCAGCCATTGGAAGCAGAACGGCGGCCTGTCGTCGTCGATCTCTAGCCGACCGCCGGAAGCCGGTTGCGCCGCCACCGGCTGATAGGCGATGCCTTCGATCAGAAACGGCAGCTCGCGCGCGAACAAGGCGTTGACGGTGCTCACCAGCGGCGCCTCGGACCGGCGGTTGGTGTCCAGCGTGTAATGATGTTGCGCATCTCCGCGCGCCGCCAGATAGGCGAAGATGTCTGCGCCGCGAAAGCTGTAGATGGCCTGTTTCGGGTCGCCCACCAGAAAAACCGGCCGCTGCTGCGCTACAAAGCAATGTCGGAAGATCGAGTACTGGATGGGGTCCGTGTCCTGAAACTCGTCGATCAGCGCCACCTGAAAGCTGCGAGCCACGTGAGCGGCCAGCAGCGGGCCGCTGATCGGATCGGCCAGCGCCGCCCCCAGGTCGGTCAGCAAATCGTCGAAGCTGCGGCTGCGCTCGCCCGCCCGGCGCGCGCTCAGTTGCTCGTTGGTCCAGGCGATCAGTTCCAACTTGAGCTGGGCCACGGACAGCGCCACTTCGTCCAGATAGGCGTCCCAGGCCCCTAGCCAGGCCTCCGCCAGCCCGAACAAGGGATGTTCCGGCGCAGCGTGGCCTTTCTTCACCCCCTTGGCCAGCGAGGCCGGCAGCAGCTTGTCGAGCTGGCGACGGCTTTCCTTGTCCAGCACCGGCGTGGTTTCCGGCGTCGCCAGCAGGCCGTCCAAAGCGCCGATGGCGCGCTCGATGATGGCGGGGCTGTAGCTGCGCGCGTTGAAACCGGCGGCGGAGCGCAGCAAATCGGCCGCCTCCGCCGCGTATTCCGGCCGCGCCGCCAGCGCCCGCCAGCCTTGCTCCACCGCGAGCAAGGCGCGCTCCAGGCCGGCGGTGTGCGGCGCGCGCATGCGCAGATAAGGTTTGGACAGATAGGGCCGGATGTCGGCCAACCAACCGTCCGGGGTCTCCCCGTTGTCCACCAGCACTTGGGCAAGCAAGGGGTCGTCCACCACCCGTCGACGCCAAAAATCGTCGACGATTTCGGTCAAGCGCTCCTCGTCGTCGCTGACCAGTTCGGCGTCGAAGGTCTGGCTGCTTTCAAAAGCGGCGTCGGTCAGCACCCGCTGGCAGAAGCCGTGAATGGTGTAGATGGCGGCGGCGTCGAAGCCGGTGATCGCGGCGTTAAGCCGCTGCAACGCCTGCTCCCGCGCCGAGCCGGGCGGAAAGCGCGCCGCCAGCGCAGACAGGAAGGGATCTCCGCCAACGTCGCCGTCTCCGGCCAGCGTCTGCGCCAGCTCGCTCAGCCGTCGGCGCAGGCGCTCGCGCAGCTCGGCGGTGGCGGCCTTGGTATAGGTGACCACCAGCACTTGATCGACGGTGGGCGGCGGTTGGCCGTCGCGCTCTTCCAGCAATAGCCGGGCGAACAGGGCCGCGATGGTCCACGTCTTGCCGGTGCCGGCCGAAGCCTCGATCAGGTTGATGCCGGTCAGCGGGCAGTTCAGCGCATCCAGCGCTTGGGGAAGCAGGCTCATAATGGCGACACTTTAATGCGATTTGAGCATTTAAACGACCCGAAAAACGAGATTAGATGCGCTTGTCCGCGCCGCGCGCCCATGTTCAGAAGCGCTCGTCCAGGATCGCGGGCAGGACGATTTCCCGCGCGAAGGAAGCGTCGGACAAATTCAGCAAAGCCCGCGTCAAGCTCACTACGTCATGCAGCGGGATCAGATGACCGGCGCCTCGTTCGGCGGCTTGCTCGCGGGACACGGACAAATCGTCCTCCGTGTTAAGGTAGCCCAATTGCAGGCAGGTCACGGCCAGCCGCTGTGCGCGGTACTCCTCGCGCAGCGCGTCGGCCATGCCGCTCAAGGCGAACTTGCTCGCGGCGAAAGCCACTTCGGGGCGGCCGCTGCGCGGAAGGCCCGATGTCGACCCGGTCAGGAACAACTGCGGTTTGGCCGCGCCCGACATGCGCGGCAACACATGCTTGAGCAAGAGAATGGTCGAAGCGATATTGACCTGGACCACTTCCATCAGCTCCAGATCCGAACAACGGGAAAACGCATAAGACGGCTCGAACGCCTCCCGCTCCCAAATGCCCACATTGCACATCACCACGTCCAACTGTTCCGGAAGCGCGCTAATGACCTGTTGCACGGCCAGGGCCGGCTTGGACAAGTCGGCTTCAATCCAGTCCACGCCAACGCCGGTTGGCGGCTTCAAGCCCTCCGGCCTGCGCCTGGAAACGCCGATCACCCGGTCCCCTTTTGTCCCCAGCCCTTCCACAAAAGCCTTGCCAAGCCCCCGGCTCGCTCCAATGATCAGTATATTCACGGCTTCTCCAAAATGAATCCGCGCGGCGGTCCCGCGGCGGCACCAGACGAGAAGGATACTCGATTCGTCAAATTTGTCGGCTGCGCCGGCAAAGGGGATAATCGCCGCCCGAACACCCGCACTCAAGGCCAGACACAATGAGCGACGCCGCAATCCGACTTTCAAAACGCATGGTGGAGCTGGGCCTGTGCACGCGGCGCGAAGCCGACGCCTGCATCGAACAAGGCCTGGTGAAAGTGGACGGCCAGACCGTCACCGCGCTGGGCAGCCGGGTGGAACCGCAACAGCGCGTCGAACTCATGGGCCGGCCCGACGCGCAGCGCGAAGCGGCGGTCACCCTGCTGCTGCACAAGCCCGCCGGCGCCGAGCCGCTGGCGCTGCTGGGGCCGGACAGCCAGTTGCCGGGCGATATCAGCGGGCTGAGCTGGCTGCCGCGACATCGCCAGCATCTGCAAGGTTTCGGCGCCATCGCCGACCACGCCCACGGCCTGGTGGCGCTGACCCAGGACCGCAAGCTGGCGCAGCGGCTGGCCGATTGCCAGCTGGAGTTCCTGATCAATGTCGACGCCGCGCCCTCCGCCGGCGACCTGCAGCAGCGTCAAAAAGGCTTGCGCCCCGGTGGCAAGCCGCTGCGCGACCTCAAGGTTTCGCGCCAAAGCGACCGTCAGCTGCGCCTGGTGCTCGCGGCGCGCGACGCGTGCTGGCTGGACGATATCTGCGCCGGCCTGGGCGTCAGCCCGCTGGCGCTGCGCTGCATCCGCATCGGCCGGCTGGCCATCGGCCAGTTGGCCGCCGGACAATGGCGTTATGTGCCGGACTTCGAGCGTTTCTGAGAGCTTAGCCTCATGCCCAGAGCCAATGCCGCCGCCGCGTTGCGCGCGGCGCGGCTCACATTGTCCGCGGCCTCGGCCAAAGCCTGCTCCTGACTGCACGGCCGGCTGACCGCGGCGAACACCGCGTCCAGCCCGTGCGCGTGGGTCAGTTCGCTGCCCGCGCCCAAACAACCCCCTATCGCCAGCACCGGCACGCCATATCGCTGAGCAACGCGGGCGACGCCAATCGGCGTCTTGCCTTGCACGCTCTGGCTATCGATGCGGCCTTCGCCGGTCAGCGCCAGATCGGCGTCGGCCAACGCCGCGTCCAGGCCGACGGCCTCCGCGACAATGGCGCTGCCGGAACGCAGGCGGCCCCCCAGGCAAGCCAGCAGCGCGGCGCCCATGCCGCCGGCCGCGCCGGCGCCGGCCGCCTCGGCCGCGGCCACTCCCGACGCGGCCTCCATCAACACCGCGAAATGCGCCAGCGCCGCGTCCAGTTCCGCCACCATCTCCGGCGTCGCGCCCTTCTGCGGCCCGAAAACCGCCGACGCGCCGCGCGGGCCGATCAGGGGGTTGTCGACGTCGCAAGCCACATCGATGCGGCAGGCGGCCAAGCGCGGGTCCAGTCCGGACAGATCCAGCCGCGCCAGTCTCGCCAAAGCAGCGCCGCCGGCCGGCAGGTCTCGTCCTTCCGCGTCCAGCAGCCTGGCGCCCAAGGCCTGCAACATACCGGCGCCGCCGTCGTTGGTGGCGCTGCCGCCGATGCCCAACACGAAGCGGCGCGCCCCCGCGTCCAACGCGTCGCGAATCATGTCGCCGGTGCCGTGGCTGCCAGTCAGCAAGGGGTTGCGTCGCGCCGGCGGCAACAGCGCCAGACCGCTGGCGGCGGCCATTTCAATCACCGCCACGCCGTCCGCGGTCAAACCGTAGCTCGCGGACAGCGTCTCGCCCAGCGGGCTTCGCGCCGTGGCCTCGCGCCGCTGGCCGCCCAGCGCGTCCAACATGGCCTGCACCGTGCCCTCGCCTCCGTCCGCCATCGGCAGCTTGTGGTAGAGAGCGGCGGGGAATACCTGGCGGAAGCCGTCCTCTATCGCCTGAGCCACCTGCAGCGCGCTCAGGCTTTCCTTGTAGGAGTCCGGGGCAATCACGATTTTCATGCGGTTTTCAATCACAAAAGATGACAAGAGCAAGATATTAGCGATTGACCAGCCGCGGCGGAATCCTCAGCACCAGCAGCGCGCCGGCCAGCATCACCCCGGACAGAATATACAGCGCCGGGTCCGTGCTATGGGTCAGGTCCTTGATCCAGCCCACCAGGAAGGGGCTGACGAAACCGGCCACCTGTCCCAGCGAATTGATCAAGGCCAGCCCGCCGGCGGCGGCGGCGCTGCCAAGAAAGGCTGTGGGCAGCGGCCAGAACATGGACAGGCCGGCCAACGCGCCCATGGTGGCCAGGGTCAGGCCCAGCATGGACAGCCAGACCGCGCCGCCGCTATTGGCCGCCAACAGCAGGCCAAGCACGCCCATCAGCAGCGGCAGCACCACGTGCCAGCGGCGCTCCCCGCGCAGGTCGCCGGAACGGCCGACCCAGACCATGAAGAAACAAGCGGCCAAGTAGGGCAAGGCGCTGAGCCAGCCGATGACGCCTGCGCTCTGGAAACCCAGGCTCTTGATGATGGACGGCAGCCAGAAGTTGATGGCGTACACCCCCATCTGGATGGCGAAGTAAATCGCGCCCAGCATCCAGACGTTGGCGTTGCGCAACACGCTGGCGAAAGACTGTTCCATTGGACGCTGCGCCGCGCGCCGCGCCTCATCGTCGATCAGAGCCTGTTGCATCGCCACCTTTTCTTCCGCGCTCAGCCAGCGCGCCTGGGCGATGCCGTCGTTCAGATAGAAATACACGCCCAGGCCCAACAGCACCGTGGGCAGGCCCTGTAACAGAAACAGCCATTGCCAGCCGGCCAGGCCGCCTTGTCCGGCGGCGAAATGTTGCAGCATCCAGCCGGACAAAGGGCCGCCCAGCACGCCGGACACCGGGATCGCCGACATGAACAACGCCATCACCTGACCACGTTTGTCGGCCGGGAACCAACGGGTGAAGTACAGCACGATGCCGGGGAAGAAACCGGCCTCGGCCACGCCGGTGAAAAAACGCAGCACATAAAAAGATTGCGGCGTGGAAACAAACATCAGGCAGGCGGACAGCGTGCCCCACACCAGCATCAGCAGCGCGATCCAGCGCCGCGCGCCCACCTTGTGCAACATCAGGTTGCTGGGCACGCCGCACAACACATAGCCGATGAAGAAAATACCGGCGCCCAAGCCGTAGACGGTTTCGCTCAAACCCAACGCGTCCAGCATCTCCAGCTTGGCGAAGCCGACGTTGACGCGGTCCAGGTAGTTGAACAGGTAACAGACAAAAATAAAGGGAATCAGCCGCCACACGGCTTTCTTGTAAGCGCCGGCCAGAATGTCTTGCCGCGGCGCGCTCAGGGTGTCGCTAGGGTTCAAATCCATCTCCTCTGCGCGCGGGGGCCGTCCCTCCGGCGCGTCTCCTTGGTTCTGATGAATATTGTTTTTGTATTGTGCCGCCCATTCTGGTCAGCGCGCTCGGAAAATGCTTCATGCAAACGCACTATTTATATCGGATCAATCCACGGATATATTGGGCAAAAGCACATCAACGGGAGTGTCCATGTCCATTCTGACCACGGAACTGGCGCAAGACATCGTCAGCCGCACCATGCGCATCATCCCTTTCAACGTGAATGTAATGGATGCCCAAGGCGCAATCCTGGGCAGCGGCGACTCCGACAGGCTGGGGCAATTGCACGATGGCGCGCTGCTGGCGCTGGCGCAGCGGCGCACGGTGGAAATCGACGACGTCACCGCCGGCAAACTGCACGGCTCCCGCCCCGGCATCAACCTGCCCTTGCATGTGGACGGTCGTATCGCGGGCGTGGTCGGCCTTACCGGCCAGCCGGAGCAGGTGCGCCAGTTTGGCGAATTGGTGCGGCTCACCGCCGAGATGATTCTGGAGCAGGCCCAATTGCAGCGGGCGCTGCAACACGATGCGCGCCAGCGCGAAGCCTTTGTACTGGAGTGGATACGAGGCGAATCCGGCGCGGCGCTGGACGCTTGGGCGCAGCGGCTGGGGCTGAGGCTGGAACAACCTCATGTAGTGCTGAGCCTGCAACTGGACGAAGATAACTTGGCCGCCGATCAGGCCCAGGCAACGCTGCAGCAGTTGCAATCAACGTTGGCCGCACGCTGGCCGCGACTGCTTAGCGCGGCCACCGGCCCTTACGAACTGGTGCTGGTGGAGGCCTGCGAGGAAGACGGCGAAGCCGAACGCGAAGCGCTGCTGCAACGCCGGCTGAGCGCGCTGGCTGGCTGGCTAGAGGAGATGGAGACTCCCGGCTTCCGCCTAGGCATGGGCATTGCGCTACCCGGACGGGACGGCGCGGCCCAATCCTGCCTCAGCGCGCGCGCCGCCGCGCGCATCGGCCGGCAACGGCAGCCCAAAAAGCGGGCGCACAGCTATTACGAACTGGCGCTGCCCGTGTTGCTGTCCGGCCTCGACCACGGCTGGCAGGCCCAACAATTGCGGCAGCCGCTACAACGGCTGGAGCAAGCCGGCAAGAGCGGGCTGCGCCGCACCGCCGAAGCCTGGTTCGCCCATCAATCGCATCCCGGCGCCACCGCGCGGGCGCTGCACATCCACCGCAACACGCTGGACTACCGGCTGGACCGCATCGCCGAAATCACCGGCCTGGATCTGGAGCGCCACGAGGACCGTTTCCGGCTCTACGTCGCGCTGCTGCTGGGCTGAAACTCACTCGCCGCCGGCATCGGCTTCAGGCTGCCGGCCTATGCGCTTGAGCCGCGCCGGCTTGGCCCCCTGCTGCGCCAGCGCGATTTCCAGCAGAGTCTCCAAGCGGATCACGCGCTCGGTCAGGCTTTCAATCTTAGCCTGCTGGCTTTTCAGCGCGCCGGCCATGCGCTCCACCTTGTCGTTCATCTTGATCACGGTGGTCAGCGCGTCCCACATCTTGTCGCCCACGCCCATCACGCCACCCGCTTGCCGCTGGCGCGCGCTTCCATCGCCGCGATGCGGCGGTTGGAAGCTTCTACATAGCTCAAGGCTTCGTCGATGGCAGCGCCGGCCTGCGCGGTGGTTTTCTCCATCTGCGCCATCATGCCGGCCAGCAAGGCGTCGTCGTCCCCGGGCCGGAAGGCATCTGCGCGACCGGATGCGCTACACTAGCGCTTTTCTCCCGAATTCGCTGCCATGACGCGGACCACCTCACTCTCCCGCCGGCTGGCCTGGACCGCCGCCGCCGGCTGCCTGGGCTACTACCTGCTGCTGGCGCTGCGCCCGGCCTGGCTGGAAGCCAAGCTCGCCGGCTGGCCGGCGTCCGTCCTGCTCGCGCTGGCCATGTTCCTGCTGTTCTTCCTGCTGGCCGCCGGCTACGCGCTGGCCGCCGGCCGCGCCGACGACTCGGAGCCTTCATGAGCCACGCCTCCGCCTTTTTCCTATTGTTCGTGCTGCTGACCCTGGCCATCACCGCCGCCGCCGCGCGGCGCACCGCCTCGGCCGGCGATTTCTACACCGCCGGCGGCCGCATCCGCGGCTGGCAGAACGGGCTGGCGCTGGCCGGCGATTATCTGTCCGCGGCGGCCTTCCTCGGCGCCGCCGGCATGTATTTGTCCCAGGGCTACGATTCGCTGGCCTACGCCGTCGGCACCCTGGCCGGCTGGCCGCTATTACTGCTGTTGCTGGCGGAGAAGCTGCGCGGCAGCGGCTGCTACACCGCCGCCGCAGTGCTGGGCCGACGCTTCGACCACGACGGGGTGCGGCTGGCCGCCAGCGTCAACTCGCTGACGGTGACGCTGTTTTATCTGATCGTGCAGATGGTGGGCGCGGGCAAGCTGATCGAACTGCTGTTCGGCCTGCCCTATCTGGCCGCCGTGAGCCTGGTGGGGGCGCTGATGGTGCTTTACGTGGCGCTGGGCGGCATGCTGGCCACCACTTGGGTACAGATGGTCAAAGCGGTGCTGATGTTCGGCTGCGCGCTGCTGCTGGCCGGCGGCGTGCTGGCGCGCTTCGGCGGCGACCCGGCGCGGCTGTTCGCCGCCGCCGAGGCGCTGCGCGGACCGCAAGTCTTCCTGCCCAGCCCGGCGCTGAGCGATCCGCTGGAAGTGCTGTCGCTGGGCCTGGGCCTCTGTCTGGGCCTGCTGGGCTTGCCCCATGTGCTGATGCGCTTCTTCACCGTGCCGGACCGCCGCGCCGCGCGGCAGTCCGCCTGCTTCGCCACCGGCTTGATCGCGCTGTTCTTCGCCGTCAACATCGTCATCGGCTACGGCGCCCTGGCCTTGGTGACGCCGGAGCCCGGCTTCCACGACGCCGCCGGCAAGCTGCTGGGCGGCGGCAATATGGCCGCCATCCATCTGGCCACCCTGCTGGGCGGGCCGGCCTGGCAGGGCCTGGTGGCGGCGGTGGCTTTCGCCACCATCCTGGCGGTGGTGGCCGGCCTGGCCATGGCCGGCGCCAGCGCCATCAGTCACGATCTCTACGCCGCCTGGTGGCGGCGCGGCCGAGCCGATGCCAACGCCGAACTGCGGGTATCGCGATGGGCCACCGTCGGTCTGGGTCTGCTGGCGCTGCTGCTGTCCACGCTGTTCCAGCAGCAAAACATCGCTTTCCTGATGGGCCTGGCCTTCGCCATCGCCGCCTCCGCCAATTTCCCGGTGCTGCTGCTCGCCCTGCACTGGCCCGGCCTCAGCGCGCGCGGCGCGCTGTGGGGCAGCCTGGGCGGGCTGGCCGCCGCGGTGACGCTGATCGTGGCTGGCCCGGCGGTATGGGTGGGCGCGCTGGGCCACGCCAAGCCGCTGTTCCCTTACGCCAACCCGGCCTTGTTCTCGGTGCCGCTGGCCTTTGCGCTGGCCTGGCTGGGTTCGCGCCGCGGCGCAACGGCGGTATCATCGGCTGGCCAAACTTCGAATCGATCCCAACGCTCATGACCACACTGACTCTTTACGGCAATCGCCTGTCCGGCCACAGCTACAAGGTGCGCTTGGCGCTGATGCTGGCCGATGTTTCCCATGATTACGTCCACGTGGACCTGGCCGTACCGCGCGAGCAGCGGCCGGAGGATTTTCGCGCCGCCAGCCGCTTCGGCGAAGTGCCGGTGCTGGTGGCCGACGGCACCGCGCTGTGCCAGTCCAACGCCATCCTGCAATGGCTGGCCAATAATTTCGGTCAGCTCAGCGGCGAGCACGGCAGCCGGGAAACCGTGCGCGAATGGCTAAGCTGGGAAGCCAACCGCATTGGCCTGTCGGTGCCCAATCTGCGCTGGTCGCGGCTGAATCGCCTCCCGCAGCCGGAGGTGGAGGCCTGGCTGGAACAGCGCGCGCGCGCCGATCTGGACACTCTGGACGCCGCGCTGGCCGAACAACCCTATCTCGCCGGCCAGCGGCCGAGCATCGCCGACCTGTCCGCCAGCGCCTATCTATGGTGGCTGGCCGACGCCGGCCTCGACATCGCCGGCTGGCCGCGGGTCCAGACCTGGCTGGAACGCATCGCCCAACAGCCTGGCTGGCAGCACCCAGACGTGCTGATGGCCCCGGATATTCCCGACTGACCGCCCACGGAGCCCCGCCATGTCCCCCCGTCCCGATTGCATCCGACACTGGAGCGAGTTGATCGAAGCCGACTCCCAAAGCTACCCCGACAGCCGGGAGCCGCTGGCGCGGGGTGCGGCGCTGGGCAAGCATTACGGTTTCGCCCGGCTGGGCATCCATCACGAACTCTTGGCGCCGGGCCAGCGCACCAGTTGGCCGCACGCCGAAAAAACCGAGGATGAATTCGTCCATGTGCTGGAGGGCGAGCCCGACGTCTGGCTGGACGGCGCGCTGCACCGGCTGCGGCCGGGCGATTCAGTCGGCTTCAAGGCCGGCACCGGCCTGGCTCACACCTTCATCAACAACACCGCGCAGCCCGTGCGCCTGCTCTGCGTCGGCGACGTCAACCGCGCCGACAACCAGGTGCACTACCCGCTGCACCCGGCGCGCAACGCCGCCATCGGCCCTCTGCACTGGAGCGACGCGCCGGAGCGGCCCTTGGGCGACCACGACGGCTTGCCCGACCTGCTGCGCGCAGCCGGAGGCCCTTTCTGACATGCGCGATTTTCTCCAGGCCGTCGCGGCTCTGATTGGCCCGGCCCATCTGCTGACCGACGCCGCCGACACCGCGCCCTACACCCTGGACTGGCGCCGCCGCTACCAAGGCCTCCCGCTGGCGGTGGCGCTGCCCGGCAGCACAGCCGAGGCCGCCGAGCTGGTCAAGCTCTGCCGCCGCCATCAGGTGGCCATCGTGCCGCAAGGCGGCAACACCTCCACCTGCGGCGCGGCCACGCCTGACGCCAGCGGCCGCCAATTGGTGGTGACGATGCGGCGCCTGCGCGCCGTGCGCAGGCTGGACGCGGACAACAACGCCATCACCGTGGAGGCCGGCGCCACCCTACGCGAAGTGCAACTGGCGGCGGAGCAGGCCGGCCGGCTGTTTCCTCTGTCGCTGGCCTCGGAAGGCAGTTGCCAGATCGGCGGCAACCTGTCCACCAACGCCGGCGGCGTGGCGGTGCTGCGCTACGGCACCATGCGCGAACTGACGCTGGGCCTGGAAGTGGTACTGCCGGACGGCCGGGTGCTGGACGCGCTGGCCGGCCTGCGCAAAGACACCACCGGCCTGGATCTGAAGCAATGGTTCATCGGCGCAGAGGGACAACTGGGCCTGATCACCGCCGCCACGCTCAAGCTGTTCCCGCTGCCCAGCGCCCGCGCCACGGCGCTGATCGGCGTCGACGACATCGAAACCGCCATTCGCTGGCTCAACGGCCTGCGCCAACGCTTCGACGACCGCCTCACCGCCTTCGAGGTGATCGAGGCCGATTGCCAACAAGCGATAGCACGCCACCGGCCCGGCCAGTTGCCGTTCACCGCGCCGTGGCTGCTGTTGATCGAGTTGTCCGATGGCGGCGACGACTCCGCGCTGAACGAGGCTCTGCTGGACTGGCTGGCCGGGCAGACCCCGCGCGACGGGGTGGTGGCGCAAAGCGAGGCCGAGCGACGCAAGCTGTGGCTGCTGCGCGAGGAGATTTCGGAAATCCAGAAACAAGACGGCCCCAGCATCAAGCACGACATCGCAGTGCCCACCTCGGCCTTGCCGCAACTGGTGCGCGACTGCGGCGCCGCCCTGCGCCAGGCTTACCCCGGCGTGCGCATCGTCGCCTTTGGTCACGCCGGCGACGGCAATTTGCATTACAACATCAGCTACACCCGGCCCGGCAACGTCGATCTGTTCGACGACGAGCCCGCGGTCAACGCCATAGTCTACGACCACGTCTACCGGCTGGGCGGCACGCTGGCGGCCGAACACGGCATAGGCCAGCTCAAACCGCAATGGCTGGAACGCTACAAGAACCCGCTGGCGCTGGAGTTGATGCGCACGCTCAAAGCCGCGCTGGACCCGGAGCGCTTGATGAATCCGGGCAAATGGCTGTAAGCCGCCGGCTCAGGCGCTAGCGCCGAAACCCGCCGACAGGACCCGCGCCAACGGCTCGGTCCAATCGCCCGGCTCGCTTTGGCGGAACAAGCGATGCTCCGGGTACCAGGGCGTGGTTTCGCTGTCCAGCCCCCAGCGCCAGTCGGTGTGATCGGCCGACAGCAACAAGGCGCAGGGCAGTCCCAAGGCGCCGGCCAGGTGGCCGAAGGCGGTGTCCACCGTCACCAGCCCGTCCAATTCCGCCAGCAAGGCGGCGCTGGCGGCGAAGTCCGTCAGTTCATCTCCCAGTGCCTCCACGCCGCGCGCGCGCAGCCAGTCGCGCTCCGTCTCGTTCAACTCCGGCTGCAAGGCCAGCCAGGTGATCCCTGGCGCTGTCAGCAACGGATTCAGCGTTTCCAGATCCGGCAAAGAGCGGCAATGGTCGAATTCATGCTCCGGTCTGCCGCGCCACACCAGCCCCACTTTGCATCCGCCGGCCGGCAAGCGCGCGCGCCAGGCGGCGCGGCCGGCTGAGTCGGCGCGCAGATACGCCGGCTCCGGCATCGGCTCCGGTTGCAACAAACCGGGCAAGCTCATCGAAAATACATGACAATCGTGCTCGGGCCACGGCCCGCCCAGGTCGGAGATCGACAAGCACTCCACTGGCCAGCCCTGAGCCGCCAACAAGGGCAGCAAGGCCGGCCGGCAGGCGGCGACCACGCTCCCTGGCGAACGCTGCAACAGCGGCGGCAAGTAACGCGCCATCTGCAAGGCGTCGCCGTAGCCCTGCTCGAACCACAGCAGCAGACGACGTCCGGTCAATGCCTCGCCGCGCCAGCGCGGCGACATCAAAGCCGGAGACGGCGCGGTTTCCAGCCGGGCCTCGTGCAAGGGCCAGCCTTCTCCCCAGCGCCGCAGGGTCAGCAGCAGATAGCCCAGATTGCGACGCAGCCCGGCGTGCAGCGGCTGAGCGTCCAACCCGGCGCGCAACGTCGCCTCGGCCTCATCCCAAGCGCCTTGCTGCGCCAGAGCCAGCGCCAATTGCTGATGCGCTTCCGCGCCAGCCGGTTCCAGCGTCAAGGCCCGGCGCGCCAGCGGCTCCGCCTCAGCGCTGCGCCCTTGGCGCCATAAGCATAAGGCCAGATTGCCCAGCACCTGCGCCTGTTCCGGTGTTCGCTCCGCCGCCGCGCTCAAGCAGGCTTCCGCCTCGGCCCAACGCCGCTGAGCCTGTAACAGCAAACCCAGATTGGTCAGCGCGCCGGCATGGCTCGCCTCCAGCGCCAACGCCCGGCGCAACAGCGTTTCCGCCTCGCCCCGCTCGCCGCGCTCCGCCAGCAGCTGTCCCAGCAGATTGAGCGCGTCGACATCGTCCGGCGCGCAGGCCAATGCCCGGCGCAGCCAGTCCTCGGCCTCTTCCGGTTGCTGCCGATACAATAAACGGCCTAGGTTGAAACAATGAGCGGCGGACTGCGGCCGCAAGCGCAAGGCCTGCCGATATTGGGCCTCGGCCTCATCCAGCCGCCCCGCCTCCTCCAACAACACCCCCAGATTGCCTTGGCAGGCGGCGTGCTCCGGGCGTTGCGCCAGTTCCGCGCGGTAATGCGCCTCCGCCTGCGCCAGCTGGCCCTGCGCCATCAGACAGCGGCCCAGATTGTAATGCGCGTCCGGAGTCCGCGGATCGCATTGCAGCGCCTGGCGCCAACACTGCTCGGCCATCGCCAGTTGCTCCAGCCGCACGGCGCACACGCCCAGCAGGTTCCACAATTCTGCGTTGTCTGCCTGGGCCTGCAAGCCGCTTTGCGCGGCCAGCAGCGCGCCGTGCAGGTCGCCGGCGGCCAGCAAGGCGCCTGCGCGCAGGGCGTCGGAAGTCGATTCAGTCATAAATTGTCGGCGCCCGGAACGCGCCTGGCCGGCGTCGTCCCGATAAGCGCTTTTTGAAATCAGCGGAATATCGTCTCCCGCATAGTAACCAGCATCTCTTCTTGATGAAATGTCCTTTATCATGCTCCGCCTGAATTTCCTCCAAGCACTACGCCCCTCTCACTGGATGCACGGCAATAACGCCCAAGCCGCCCCCCAAGCCCAGTCCGCTCCCGTTGCCGGCAGTGCGCCGGCGCCGCGCAAACTCAACGCCGCCGGCATCCAACGCGTGGAACCCGCCGGCGGCTGGCTCAGCCACCTGAGCCAGCATGCACAAGCCTCGCAGGCGTCCTCGCGCTCACTGCATGGCTTGTACACGCTGCAAACCCACAGGTTGAATACCGCCATCCAGCTCCTAAGCGACTTAGGATGTCGTAACAGCCCCGAAACCAGTGCCCTGCGGGCTATGAAGCAACAATTGCCCGCGGTTCCCATCTCGATGGGGCTCACCGCGCAACGACAGGAAATGGATGCCTGCTTGCAACAGCAACTTCAGGTAAAAGAGTTGGTTGCCAGCGCCTTGATGCGGCTCGGCCATTCAGCCAAGCAGGCCCGCCACGCCGCCAAGTTCGCCTTACAAGAGGCCAGCACCCGCTTGTTGAACCAGCGCCCGTGGCAGACGGTGGCAACCCAGGTGCAACACAATGAGCGCGGCTACAGCTGCACCCTGACCCCGGCCGGCCAGATGAAGCTGAGCGCCTCCGGCGACATCTTCCCCAACCGCTACCACGACCACGGCGTCTGCTCCGCGTCCACCACCGAAACCCGCCACGCGGCCAATCTGTGGCAGTCCGAACTGAAGGACGATGCCGGCCAGACCCTGTTCAAAGGCATCCGCCACGGCATTCTGTCACCTTACGGCGTGGAAGACGCCACGCTGCGCCAGGACGGCGCCCGCCAGCGCGCGACCGAAGTCGCCACCGCCGCGCTGTTCTCACAGCCCGACAAGCTGCAACAAGCGCTGGCCGGCGACACCGTCACCCTGCGGCTGACCTCCACCGCGCTGGTGACGCCGGGTCTGGGCGGCGAAAGCGGCATGCTGCGCGACCAGATCGGCGCCTGGCGCGCTTTGACATCGGCGCCGCAACCGCTAACGCTGCAAATCAAAAACGCCGATGGCGAGCTGCAACCCGTCAGGGTGAACCTGGAGGTGGCCGCCTTCAATTTCGGCGTCAACGAACTGGCGCTCAAGCTGGGCATGGGCCACAAAGAATCCGACAAGCTCAACCTCGAAGCCTTGCATCAATTGTTGGGTCTGGATCTGAAGCCGGGTAAAGCCCCAGGCGGCTGGGTGGGCGACTACCTGGCGCAAAACCCGGCCAATAAGAAGCAGGTCGAAATCATGGCCATGCAGCTTCAGGAAATCTGGGCAAAGCAATCCCACCGCAGCGACGGCGGCGAGCCTTACAAGGCTGCGCAACGGGTAGCGATGCTGGCCTTCGAGATCGGCGCGGTGCCGTGCTGGAACTGCAAGAGCGGCAAGGATCGCACCGGCATGCTGGATGCGGAGATCAAGCGCGAGGCGATTGCCCAGCATCAGGGACGCGCGCCCAGCCGGCCGGGAGTGGCGCTGGACCCGGAGATGCGCGAGCTGTTCGGCAAGGTGCTGACCCAGGGCGGCAATCTGGAAGTGCAGGCCTACAACACCGGCGCGCCCGGCAACAAGGTGATGAAGCAGCTACCCTTCGGCTCGCTGCTCAATCTGTCCTACGCCCGGCGTGTCGGCGACGTCGCGGCCTGGCAGCAGGCGCAGGGCTTATCCACCCTGCTCAAATCCTGAGGAGGTGCGCGATGAATACGCTGATGCTCAGTTTGTACGACACCTTGGGACTGACGCTGGACGACGAGGAGCCGGTGCTGTTCTTCGGCGACGACTTCGCGGTGCACTTCGAGGAAAGCGCCGCCGGCTTGGAAATGGTGTGCCCGCTGGGCGCGCTGCCCACCGATGCCGGCACGCTGCAGCGCCTGTTGCAGCACAACTTCGCCAATCGGGTCACGCTGGCGGCGGACGCTGACGGCGAGCTGCTGCTGGCGCTGCTGCGGCTGCCGGACGACAGCAGCGGCGCCGAACTGCAAGCCGGGTTGGAGTTCCTGGTCGGAGCCGCCCGCGGCCTGCAGGTCGATCTGGGGCTGGGCGGCCGCTTGGATGCGCAAGCCGGCTGATAGGCAACACATGAAAACGGCCGGGGAGCAAACCTCCCCGGCCGTTTCTCGCGTCAGCCGCCGACTATGAACATTGTTTAGAGGCGGAACTTGTTGAACTCCGCATTCATCTTGCTGGCATTGAGCGACAAGCCGGTCAGTGTGCTGCTGACGTTCTGCAAGGAGTCGTCGTTTTCCAGCACATGGCCGTTGATCGCCTCCGAGCTTTGCGCGATCAAGGTGGTCGCCTTGTGCTGTTCGCTGGTGGAATCGGAAATCTCGTTCATCTTGGCCACCACGTCCAGCATGGAGGCGCGGATTTCCTCTATCTTGGCCACGGCTTCTCGGGTCAGTTCCACGCCCTCGTCCACCGCGGCCACGGTCTGGTTGACGTCGTTGACCGCGCGGCCCGTTTCGTCGCGGATCGCGCTGACCATATTGGATATCTCCAGCGTGGCCTGGGCGGTGCGCTCGGCCAGCTTGCGCACTTCGTCGGCCACCACGGCGAAGCCGCGGCCCTGTTCGCCGGCGCGCGCCGCCTCGATCGCCGCGTTCAAGGCCAACAGATTAGTCTGGTCCGCGATGTCGCGAATCACATTGGTGATGCCGGAGATTTCCTGCGAGCGCTTGTCCAGCGAGGACAGCATGGACTCCAGGCCGCGCACCGACTGCACCGTGCCCTCCATACCGCTGGACAGGCGCTGCATATTGCTGGCGCTGGCTTCCAGGCTGGCGCCGGTCAGGCTGGTCAGTTCGTCCGCCTGGCGCGCGCTGTCCGCGATGTGGGAGATCGACACCGTGATCTGCTCCAGCGTGGCCGCGTTGGACGAGGACACGTCCGAAATGTGGCGCGAGCTGTCCGCCACGCCGGCCACCAACTGACTGGCGTCCTGCACCCCGTTGACCACCCCTGCGGCGTCCTGCTTCAGGCCGCGGAACAGCTGGGCCAATTGAGCGACAAAGGTGTTGAAGGCGCGCGCGGTGGCGGCTATCTCATCCTGGCCGTCGTCCTTCAACCGCAAGGTCAGATCGCCTTCGCCGTGGGAAATGTCCTCCATCGCGTTTTTCAGGCGCACCAAACCGGCCAACATGCGGCCGATCACCAGGCTCGCCAACGGAATCATCAGCACAAACACCAGCGCGGTAAGGCCGGCGATGGTGTACAGCAAGGTGGTCAACGGCGCCAGCACGGTGGCGCGGTCCGCCGCCAAGGCCATCACCCAGTTGGTGCCGGGGATTTCCTGCGCGGACAGCAACATGGCCTGGCCCCCGATCTGCACTTCCGACGCCTGGTCGTGGCTAACGATGTCGGCCAAGCGCTCTGGCGTCAGTTCCGGCGCCACGCTGGTGATGGGCTTCAAGGCCAGGTCGGTTTGCGGATGGGCGATCACCGTGCCCTTCTTGTCCATGATGAAGGCGTAGCCGTTGCCGCGCACCTTCAGGCCCAGTACCGATTTCACCAGCGCGTCCACCATCACGTCGCCGCCCACCACGCCGGCGAAAGCGCCGTTGTGGTTGAAGGGCGCGGAAATGGTCACCGTCAGTTTCTTGGTGGCTTCGTCCAGGTACGGGTCGGTCACCACGGCCTGGCCGCTATCCTTCGCGCGCTTGTACCAATCGCGGTCGGCTACCTTGTAGTCCGCCGGCGCGGTCCAGTCATCGGAAAACAGCGACCGGCCGTCGGCGTAGCCGGCGTAGTTCACGTTGAAGCCGCCGGCCTTGGCGCCGGTTTTCAGAAAACGAATGGCGTCGGACTCGGACGCCATTGTGCTTTGCGCGACGATTTGCTGCTTCTTCTCTCCCAGCCAGGTGGTCACCACCGAGCTTTGCCCCTTAAGGCTGGCCTCGAACTCCTGGTCCAGACCCTGCAGTATTTCCGTGCGCATCTGCACGAAGACGATGACGACGAGCACCAGCCCGAACAATGCCATCAATAGCGCGTTCAAGGCGATCAGCCGGCTACGAAGAGATTTCATGAACAGTCCTTTTTTTCTCGCGTGATTGACAACCATGGCTCCAATGCCGCGCGTTGCCGGCGACACTCCCCATACCGTTGGCAGCCAATTGTTATTGTTGATTTATATCCGGCCAGTTTAACGGAAGTCACCCGTTATAAATATCAAATATGGGTACAGTTGTGACAGATTATGATTTTGTTTGATCAAACGCAGGAGGATAGGGACATGGCCAGCCGGTGCGACGGGCAAAAAAACCCCCTGCGGTTTGACAACGGCAGGGGCCAACACGAGGAAGAAACGTCGTCCGGCGGACCGGCCGACATTTCGAGGGGCTAACACCTCAAAACCATACGGTTTTCAGTGCAGCCGCCACTGTAGCGTAATTACTCTATTCAGTCCAGCCTATTCCTCCGCCGGCGTCAGGAACGCCAGCGATAATCGCGGAACTGCTCGCGCAGCCGCACTTTCTGCAATTTGCCGGTGGCGGTGTGCGGCAACTCCTCAACAAAGACCACATCGTCCGGCGTCCACCACTTGGCGATCTTGCCTTCGTAGAAGCCCAGCAATTCTTCCACCGTGGCCCCGGCGCCGGGCTTGAGCACCACCACCATCAGCGGCCGCTCGTCCCACTTGGGATGCGGAATGCCGATGGCCGCAGCCTCCGCCACCGCCGGGTGGCCCACCAGGATATTCTCCAGTTCGATGGAGCTGATCCACTCGCCACCGGACTTGATCACGTCCTTGGTGCGGTCGGTGATGCGCATGAAACCATCGGCGTCTATGGTCACCACGTCGCCGGTGTTGAACCAGCCGTCGGCGCTGTGGCTGGCGTCCAGTTCGCGGCGGAAGTATTGCGACAATACCCACAGGCCGCGCACTTGCAAATTCCCGAAGGCCACGCCGTCGTGCGGCAGAGGCTTGCCGGCGTCGTCGACGATGCGAAGCTCGATGCCGTAAATCGGCCGCCCTTGCTTGCTGAGCAAGGCGTTGAGTCCGGCCTGGTCCAGGCCTTCATGCTTGAGCTTGGGCGTGCCGGTGGTGCCGCATGGCGACAGCTCGGTCATGCCCCATAGTTGACGCATTTCCACGCCGTGCTCGGCCAGTTGTTCGATCATGCTTTCCGGCACCGCCGAGCCGCCGGCGATCACCCGCTTCAGGGAATGCAGTTTCAGATGGTTCTTCTGGCAATGCTGCAACAGCATCATCCACACCGTCGGCACCCCGGCTGTCACGGTCACCTGCTCGCTTTCGATCAGTTCGTACAGATTGACCCCGTCCAACTTGGGCCCCGGCAGCACCAGCTTGCTGCCGTTCATGGTGCAACTGTAAGGCAGGCCCCAGGCGTTGACATGGAACATCGGCACCACCGGCATCACGCAGGCGCGCGCCGAGATGTCGAAGCTGTCCGGCAAGGCGCTGCCGTAGGCGTGCAGCACAGTGGAACGATGCGAGAACAGCACGCCCTTGGGGTTGCCGGTGGTGCCGGAGGTGTAGCACAGGCTGGACGCTGCGTTTTCGTCCAGCAACGGCCACTGGTACTGGTCGCTGTGGCTGTTGACCAGGTCTTCGTAGCACAGCAGGTTGGCCAGCGGCGTCTGCGCCGGCATATGCGCCTTGTCCGTCATCAACACGAAGGTTTCCACCGTGCCCAGCTGCGACGCGATCTGCTCCACCAGCGGCAGGAAGCTCAGGTCGAACATCAGCACCTTGTCTTCCGCGTGGTTGACGATCCAGGCGATCTGCTCCGCGAACAGCCGCGGGTTTACCGTGTGGCATACCGCGCCGTAGCCGGACACGGCGAAATAGGTTTCGTAATGGCGGTAGCCGTTCCAGGCCAGGGTACCCACGCAATCGCCCTGGCGCACGCCCAGCGCCGCCAGCGCGTTGGCCAGCTGGCGCGCGCGCCGCGCCGCTTCGCGATAGGTGTAGCGATGGATGGGCCCCTCCACGGTGCGCGACACGATGGGCGTGTCGCCGTGATAGGTTTCGGCGTGGCGCAGCAAGTCGGAAATCAGCAAAGGCCGGTCCATCATCTGTCCGCGAAGCATGGTTGTCCCCTCCATTGGCATGGTTATGGACATTCACCATACGGCGGCTAGAGTGGACGCTCCAATCAATTTTTCTGATGGCGTGGCCAAGCCGGATTTATACCCCCGTCATTGCCCGGTAATTGAAGAACAAAGACCGCTACAGTCCGCATCCAGCCAATTGCCGGCGGTCGGAAGACGCTGTAGCAATGCAACAGGCCCGCATTCAACTCTTCACCGGTTTCTTCGCCAGCATCCGTTGCAAAGTGCGACGGTGCATGTTCAAGGCGCGCGCGGTGGCGGAGATATTGCCGTCGTTCTCGCTAAGCACCCGTTGTAGATGCTCCCAGGTCACCCGTCGCAGCGACATCGGTTGCGGTGTAAGAGGCAGTTCCGGATTGGCCCGCTGTTGCTCGAAAGCCGCCAGGATTTCATCCACCGTCGCCGGCTTGGCCAGGTATTGCACCGCGCCCAGCTTGGTGGCCTCCACCGCGGTGGCGATGCTGGCGTAGCCGGTCAGGATCAGAATGGCGCTGTGCGGACAGGCGGCATGCAGCGCCGGCAGCAAGCGCAGCCCGCTGTCGCCGTCCAGATTCAAGTCCAGCACGATGCGCGCCGGCGCTTCGCCGGCCAGTTCCAAAGCTTGCTCGGAGGTCTGAGCCGCCGCCACCTTAAAACCGCGCCGGCTAAGCGAGCGCGCCAAAATGGCGACAAAGGCTTCGTCGTCGTCCACCAAAAGAAAATCCAGCATCAGGCTCCGTCCTTATCATCCACCAGCAAGGGCAGGCGCACCTGCGCATGCACGCCGCCCTCCGGCCGGTTCAGCAAGCGCAGCGAACCGCCCAGCCGCGCCAGCGTGGCGTGGCTCAGCATCACGCCCAGCCCCATGCCCACCGGCTTGTCGGACGGCAACGGGGTCAGACCGGCGCGCTCCAGCTGCTGGTCGGTCAAACAGCCTTGGTGGTTGACGATGTCTAGCAGCAAGGCCCCCTGCTCCAGCCGCGCCGCCACCGTCAGTTCTCCGCCGCCGGCCTCGGCCGCGTTGTTGATCAGATTGAAAAACGCCGGCCAGAACGCCGGGTCCAGCGCCACCAGCGGGTCCGGTCCCTGCGGCGCCTGCCAATCCAGCCGCACGTCCGGCCGCAATGAACGCCAGCCGGCCAGCCGCTCGGCCAACGCGGCGAACAGCCCGCTCTCGCCCGGCGCGGACTCCGACCCCAGCTTCAAGCGCGCCAACGCGCTGCCACAATTGGCCAGTTGCGCCTTCATCAGCCGCAAGTCCTCCATCAACTCGGCGTCCCGCTGCCGGGTGGCCAGCAACTCGTCCACCAGCAGAGTCATGGTGTTCAACGGCGTGGACAGCGAGTGGGCGGCTCCGGCCGCCTGCATGCCCACCGCCAACAGTTGCTCGTCGCGCAACTGGGTCTCCCGCGCCGTCGCCAGCGCCGCTTCTCTCAACGCCAGCTGCCGCGCCAGCCAGGATACGAAGCCGGCGATCAACAGCGCCGACAGCGCGAAGCTCAACCACATCCCGGTCAAATGCATGGAAAAGATATGCAGCGCGTTGCCGTGGTCCACCGGCCATGACAGATGCCACTCGAACAACAGGCCGTAGGCCGCGACGCTGGCCAGCGCCAGGGCCCAGGCGAACAGCCCCGGCGACAGCAAGGCGGCGAACAACACCGGTGGCAGAAACAGCGAAGCGAGCGGATTGGCCGCGCCGCCGGTGAAAGCCAACAGTTCGGTCAACACCAATACGTCTGCGGCCAGTCCCAGGCGCAGAGCCAGCAGGGGGTCGCCGCCATGGCGCAGCCACCACGGCAGACAGACGTTGACCGCGGCCAGCGTCAGCAGCGCTTGGGAGAGCAAAGGCCAGGGCAGATAAACATGCTGCCACCAGCAGGCCAAGGCCACCGTCGAGCCCAGCAGCAACATCAGCCAGCGCAGCCAGCCTATCAGCCGCGCCGAGCGCGCGATGTCCGCGGTCAGGCCCAGCCGCGGAGAGGAAACAGGGAATCCGGCAATCATGGCCGACACTTTATCACCATGCGGCAAGCAGGGGCGCTGCGACACTTTGCCGCATTGGGGCGGGACATCATGCAATTTAGAATTGTCACCCTCAAATTTGTTAACGTTAGTTTCTAAAAAATGTCTAAAAAACACTATTTGCTGCCTATCCCGCTGGCGCTCGCCGTCGGCCACGCCTTTGCCCAGGAGCTGCCGGAATTCCGCGGCGAGGAAGTGCTGGTCACCGCCGCCAAGGAGGAACAGCCGCTGAAAATGTCGGTGGACCCGCGCGCGCCGCGCCAGCCGCTGCCGTCCGCCGACGGCGCCGGCTTGCTCAAGGGCTTGCCCGGTTTCAACGTCATCCGCAAGGGCGGCGCCTCCGGCGATCCGCTGCTGCGCGGCCTGGGCGGCTCGCGCCTGGCCATTCTCGCCGACGGCAATTTCGTGTTCGGCGGCTGCGGCGGCCGCATGGACCCGCCCACCGCCTATCTTTACCCGGACGCCTATGACGAAGTGAACGTGGTCAAGGGTCCGCAAAGCGTCAAACTCGGGCCCGGCCTGATCAGCGGCGGCGTCAACTTCGAGCGCAAGACCAAGCGCTTCGACGAGGCCGGCGTGCGCTTCAACGGCAGCCTGACCGGCGGCAACGCCGACCGCAACGACGTCTACGCCGACGCCGCCTTCGGCTCCAGCCAGGGCTATGTGCGCGCCATCGCCAGCCGCAATCACGGCGGCGACTACAAGGACGGCAACGGCGCCAAGGTCCACTCCAGCTTCGACCGCGACAGCCAGACCCTGATCGCCGGACTGACTCCGGACCGGGACACCACGCTGGAACTGGCTCTGGACCGCAGCCGCGGCCAGGCCGCCTACGCGGACCGAGGCATGGACGGCAGCAAGTTCGACCGCGACGCCTGGAGCTTCAAAGCCGAGCGCCGCAACCTCAGCGGTTGGCTGGACGCGCTGCGGCTGCAACTGGGTCATAGCTATGTCGACCACGTGATGGACAACTACTCCCTGCGTCCGCAGACCGCCCCGGCCAGCCGTTCCGCGATGAACCCGGACCGCAGCGCCGACACCGGCCGCCTGGCCGCCGACATGGCGTTTGGCGACTGGGAAGTGAGCGCCGGGTTCGACTGGCTCAGCGACCGCCACCGCAGCCGCATGGGCAAAGGCGTCAATGCCGGCCAATACGTGGACCAGCCGCGCGCGCCCAACCAAAGCTTCGACAATCACGGCGTCTACGCCGAAGCCAGCCACCCGCTGGGCGCCGGCGGCAAGCTGATTGCCGGTCTGCGCCGCGACCAGACCCAGGCGGTGTTCGAGCCCAAGGCCGCGGCCATGGGCAAGCCGGCCCAAGCGCGCCAGGAAACCCAGTACCAGCTCAACGCCGGCTTCCTGCGCTACGAACACACGGCGGGCAGTTGGACCCGCTACGTCGGCCTGGGCCAAGCCGAACGCGCGCCGGACTTCTGGGAACGCAATAAAAGCCCCAGCCTGAACAGCGAGACCAACCGCCAACTGGACGCCGGCCTACTCTACCGCGACGACAAACTGCAAGGCTCGCTGTCCGCCTACGCCAGCCGCGTGCAGAACTTCATTCTGGTGGAAGGCGAGGCCGGCGCAATCGGCGGCAAGGCCCGCAACATCGACGCGCGCCGCTACGGTTTCGAAGGCGACCTCAGCTGGCGCTTTGCGCCGGAATGGACGCTGTCCGGCAGCCTGGCCTGGGTCTGGGCCGCCAACCTCGATGAGAACCGCCCGCTGGGCCAGACTCCGCCGCTGGACGCCAAGGCGGCGCTGAAATGGGACAACGGCAAATACGCGGCCGGCCTGACCGTGCGAGGCGTGCAGCGCCAGGACCGCGTGGCGCCGGGCCAGGGCAATATCGTCGGCACCGATATCGGCGCGACGCCGGGCTTCGGCGTGGTATCGCTGGACGGCGGCCTGCGCTTGAACAAACACGCAAAACTGCTGTTCGGCGTGGACAACCTGTTCAACAAGGCCTACGCCGAAAGCGTCAGCAAGGGCGGCGCGATGGTGGCCGGTTACGACCGCAGCCTGCAGGTCAACGAGCCCGGCCGTACGGTGTGGGGCCGCGTGCAATTACAGTTCTGATTCCTCGCCCTCTCGCCGCCGTGCCTCCAGTCTGCTAGGCTGGAGGCCTTTTGCCACCGCCCTCTCCCCGCCGGATGAAAACGCCCTATCTGAAAATCCTCGCTTGCGGCCTGACCCTGTTCATCCTGCTCGGCCCGCTGGTGGCCTTGCTGGCCAGCGGCGTGGTGCCGATGATGGCTTATTTGATGGGTGCGATCCCGGCGCTGGGATTCGGTCTGCTGCTCTGCCTGCTGCGCATGTTGCTGGCCCGTCCCATCGCTGGCTGGCAGCAGGGATGGCCGCGCTGGCTATTGGCCTTGGTCGCCTTCCTGCCCGGCGCCTTCAGCGGCAGCGCGGTTACCTTCGTCTACGCCAGGCTGGCCGAGCCGCTGCTGTACAACGACCTGATGAACCTCTACCTTGGCGCGATGGCCGGCGGCGTCTGCAACGCGCTGTTCTGGCTGATGCGCTTTGGCGCGCCGTCCCGACCCGACTAGGCAAAAAGAAAGCCCGCCGAAACCGGCGGGCCGCAACCAAATGTAGAACGCTGGCTGCGTCAGGGCCAGCACAGCCAGCATAGCCGGATTCGCCAGGCGCTCCCATGCGGCGAATTGCCGCAGTCTCAGCGCCGCCTCAAGCCGGCTTCCAGCCCGCCGCCCTCGCGGTTGGCCAGGCTCAAGCTCAAGCCGTGCAGCTCCGCCACCCGCTCGACGATGGACAGGCCCAGCCCGCTGCCGGCCACGTCCTGGCCCGGCGGCCGGAAGAAGCGCTCGCGTATCCGTGCCAGCCATTCCGCCGCCACGCCCGGGCCGCGGTCCAGCACGCTGACCGCGTCCTCGGCCAGCACCAACCGCGCCTCGCCGCCCTCGGCGCCGTAGCGGATGGCGTTCTCCAGCAGATTGCGCAGCATCAGCCCCACCAGGGTTTCGTCGCCGCTCAAGGGCAAGGCCCGCTCCGGCACGCAACGCCATTCCGTCTCCAGCTTCACCCCCTTGAGCGCAGCCTCCGCCGCCATCTCCGCCAGCAAGCGCTCCGCCAGCGTCGCCCAGGCGATGGGCTGCCCCTGTCCCGGCCGGCTAAGCGGATCCAGCCGCGACAGCGCCAGCAACTGCTCCACCAGCCTCGTGGCGCGGTCTATGCCCAACATCAGCTGCCGCAGCGCATGCTTGCGCCGTCCCTCGTCCGGCAACAGCTCCAACACCTCGGCCTGCACTTTCAGCGCCGCCAGCGGCGTGCGCAGCTCGTGCGCGGCGTCGGCGGTGAAGCGGCGCTCATGTTCCAGCGTGGAGGCAATGCGAGCGAACAAGGCGTTGAGCGCGTCCACCAACGGCATCACTTCCCTCGGCACCTCGCGCGACACCGGCTCGCTGTCGTCCGGCGCGCGCTGGGCGAGGCCGGCGGCCAGGCGCTTGAGCGGCCCCAGTTCGCGGCGCACCGCCAGCAGGATCAGCAACAGCATCACAGGCAGACCCAGCAGCCACGGCAGCAGTTGGGCGGACACCACCTTCAGCACCATGTCGTGTCGCAAGCCCTGCTTCTGCCCCACCGCCACCAGCCGCGAACCGTCCGGCGCCGCCAGGTAAATCAGCCGCCAGTCGTGATCGCTGTCCTTACCGCGGTAATCGTAGAAGCCGCGCCGTTCCGGCTCGAAATCGAAACGACGGCCGCGGCCGTCGCTGAGCAGCAACCGGCCGTGGCGGTCCCATACCGCCAGGCCGAAATCGTCGTTGTCCAACTGCCCCTTGTCCGCGTGCTTGAGCAGATGCTTGAGCTTGGGCAGATCGATCACCTCCTCGTCGCCGACATCCACCAGCAGCAGCTGCCGGGCGAACTGGCCCATCTGGGTGTCGAACAGCTCGTCCACCTCCTCATGCGCCAACCAGGCCGCGGTGGCGGAAGCCACCAGCCAGATCACCGGCACAATCAACAACAGCAGCAGCAATAGCCGCGCCTGCAAGCTGCGCGGTCCTCTCATGCCGGATCTCCCAAGGTATAGCCGACGCCGCGCAGCGTGCGGATGAAGGCGCTGCCCAGCTTCTTGCGCAAATGATGCACATGCACCTCCACCGCGTTGCTTTCCAGCTCCTGGCCCCAACCGTAGAGCTTGTCCTCGATCAGCTCGCGCGGCAGCACCCGTCCCTTATGGCTGAGCAGCAGCTCAAGCAGCGCCAGCTCGCGCGCGGTCAACTCAAGCGGCGCGCCGTCCAGCGTGGCCGCGCGCGCCACCGGGTCCAGACAGAGACGGCCATGCCGCCATTCCGGATGACTCTGGCCGTGGCGGCGACGATGGAGCGCGCGCAGCCGCGCCGCCACCTCCGTCAGCGCGAACGGCTTGACCAAGTAATCGTCGGCGCCGGCGTCCAGGCCGCCCACGCGGTCTGCCAGCGCGTCGCGCGCGGTCAACACCAGCACCGGCACATCCTGGCCGCCGCGCCGCCAGGCGGACAAGATATCCATGCCGTCCATGCCTGGCAGCCCCAGGTCCAGCACCACCGCGTCGTAAGGCGCGGCGCCAAGCGCCGCCAGGCCCTGCTTGCCGTCGCGAAACCAATCCGCGACGAAACCCAGCTGCTCCAGGCCCATCTTCAACCCGTCGCCGATCTGAGCGTCGTCCTCCACCACCAAAACCCGCATATCCGTCTCCCCGCCGCCGGGCGTTCAAGGTCCCGGCAGCCTAGCGCGCTCTCGCCGCCGTAACAAGCGCCCGCCGCAAAACCTTGATTGCAGCAGCCTGCGCTTAAGACAATCTTAAAGGCTGCGCTCAAGAAATTTCATCGCCTCGTCACTGAAATCTCACGCGGCTGTCACCTGCCGCTGGCAGCATCGCCAGCAGTCCACAGGCCGACGGAGCCGCCATGCAGCCAGACCCCGCCCCCGACAGCGCCCGACAACTGCGCGCGATCTGGATTTCCGACGTCCACCTCGGCACCTCCGGCTGCCGCGCCGACCACCTGCTGGATTTCCTGCGTTTCCACGAATCCGAATACCTGTACCTGGTCGGCGACATCGTCGACGGCTGGCAACTGAAAAAATCCTGGTACTGGAAACAAAGCCACAACGATGTGGTACAGAAAGTGCTGCGCAAGGCTCGCAAGGGCACCAAGGTGATCTACGTGCCCGGCAACCACGACGAGGCGGCGCGCCAATACGCCGGACTGGACTTCGGCGGCATCGCCATCCGCCAGGAGGCCGAGCACCGCACCGCCGACGGCAAGCGGCTGCTGATCCTGCACGGCGACGAGTTCGACGGCGTGATTCAATACGCCAAATGGCTGGCCTACGTCGGCGACACCCTATACACCCTGATCCTGGAACTGAACCGCGGCTTCAACTGGGCGCGGCTGAAACTGGGCCTGCCGTACTGGTCGCTGTCGCAATACCTGAAACACAAGGTCAAAAACGCGGTCAACTTCATCAGCAACTTCGAAACCATTCTCGCCGGAGAAGCGCGCCGGCGCGGCTTCGACGGCGTGATCTGCGGCCATATCCACAAGGCCGAGGTACGCGATATCGACGGCATCCTCTACGGCAACAGCGGCGACTGGGTGGAAAGCCTGTCCGCGCTGGTGGAACACCCCGACGGACGGCTGGAAGTGCTGTACTGGACCCAGCTGGGCCAGCCAGCCGCCGCGCCGCAACCCCAAGCGGCGCAAGCCGACCACAAGGAACCGACATGCGCATCCTGATCGTCACCGACGCCTGGCTGCCCCAGGTCAACGGCGTGGTCCGCTCGCTGACCGAAACCGCCCGTGAACTGGCCGGCTTCGGACACCAGGTGGAAATGATCACCCCGCAGGCCTTTCGCACTCTGCCCTGCCCCACTTACCCCGACATCCGGCTGTCGCTGTTCCCCTACAGCAAAGTGGCTGCGCGCATCGCCGCCTTCGCCCCGGACGCCGTCCACATCGCCACCGAGGGACCGCTGGGCCTGGCCGCTCGCCGCTATTGCCTGCGCCACGGCCTGGCCTTCTCCACCGCCTACCACACTCGCTTTCCGGAATACGTGCACGCCCGCTGCCGGCTGCCGCTGGCGGTCAGTTACACCTGGATGCGCCGCTTCCACAACGCCGCCCATTGCGTGATGGTGCCCACCCAATCCATCGCCGACGATTTGACCGCCCGCGGCTTCCGCAACGTCAAGCTGTGGAGCCGCGGCGTGGACACCGCGCTGTTCAGCCCCGGCCCGCGCGATCGGCTGGACGGCACCGCGCCGCCGCGCTTCGTCTACATCGGCCGGGTGGCGGTGGAAAAGAACATCGAAGCCTTCCTCAAGCTGGACTTGCCGGGCAGCAAATGGGTGGTGGGCGACGGCCCACAACTGGCGCGGCTGAAACAGCAATATCAGGACGTCCACTTTGCCGGCATCTTTCCCCAGCATGAGCTGGCGCGTTTCTACCGCGCAGCCGACGTCTTCGTGTTCCCCAGCCTGACCGACACCTTCGGCCTGGTGCTGCTGGAGGCGATGGCCTGCGGCACGCCGGTGGCCGCCTATCCAGTGGCAGGCCCTCTGGACGTAGTGGGCGACAGCGGCGCCGGCGTGCTGGACGCGGATCTGCGCGCCGCCTGCCTCAAGGCGCTGGAGCTGGACCGCGGCCATGTTCGCGCCGTCGCGGAACGTTATTCCTGGCAGGCCGCCAGCCGCCAGTTCGAACAACATTTGCGCCCCGCGCGGCTGGCGCTGGCCGCCCCGCTGCCAGACCCAAAGGCCGGCTGAACCCCTCTTGCATTGGGCGCGGCAGAGTCTTATAGTGGAATGGTCAACACGACAGGGAGGGTTCCGAATGCTTTCACGGCAGAATGCCGGCGGCCATCCAGTGATACACGCGTTGAGCATCGGCCAATAACCACGGCCAGCCAAATCGGCACAGTCCGCAACGCCAAGCCAGCCTCCAAGACGGAGCATCAGCAGTCCCGGCCCGGCCGGTCCGCCAAATTCAGAGTTAGCAAACTTGAAATTACCGTTTGTCGATTTGCCAAATAAGAAAGAAGCGGTTGGTCTTTCTGTGATGTCCATCAAGGACACATGCGCGGCAGCCCGTCATGATGATGGCTCCGCCTCAACACGGCAACGTCATTGAGCTGTCTTCGACAGCCCGCTCTTTGGTAACGGCCTTGCGGCAGTAGTAGTGGTAGTGAAGCCAGCAAGGGTAAAGCGCACAGTATTTCTCCGTATGTTGTCTGAGAGGGCGTCCCGCCATGGTGACGCCCTCTTTCGTTATGGCGAATCGGCAAATAACGCTCAGCGATAAACACATCAGAAAACAATCGTTCAGCTACGTCCGCAATGTCGGTTAACATGCTGTTCCAATTGAATTTAACGCCGATTGCTCCGGATTTTCCCAGCAAGAGCGAGCGGCGAAGCGACAAACCGGTTAAAATCGGCCCCAATACTTTTCGAGCTTCTACTTCATAAATTAGCGAGCAGCAAACCTTATGTCCTCTCCCAACCTGACCTCCGAAAAGGTCCTGTCCGTCCATCACTGGAACGACACCCTGTTCAGCTTCACCTGCACCCGCGACGCCGGCCTGCGCTTCATCAACGGCCAGTTCGTGATGATAGGTCTGGAAGTCAACGGCAAGCCGCTGATGCGCGCCTACTCCATCGTTAGCTCCAACTACGAAGAACACATGGAGTTCTACAGCATCAAGGTTCAGGACGGTCCGCTGACCTCCCGCCTGCAGCACCTGAAGGTGGGCGACACCGTGATGATCAGCAAGAAGCCCACCGGCACCCTGGTGCAGGACAATCTGCTGCCCGGCAAGAATCTCTACCTGCTGTCCACCGGCACCGGCCTCGCCCCCTTCATGTCCATCATCAAAGATCCGGACGTGTACGAGCGTTACGACAAAGTGATTTTGACCCACGGCGTGCGCTGGGTCAGCGAGCTGGGCTACCACGACTACATCACCAAAGAACTGCCGGAAAACGAATTCTTCGGCGAGATGGTGCGCGAAAAACTGATCTACTATCCGACCGTGACTCGCGAACCGTTCCGCAATCAGGGCCGACTGACCGATCTGATCACCAGCGGCAAACTGTGCGCCGACATCGGCCTGCCGCAAATGAACCCGGAACACGACCGCGCGCTGATCTGCGGCAGCCCGTCCATGCTGCACGACCTGTGCGAGATCCTGAACGGCATGGGCTTCAAGGAATCGCCGCGCATGGGCGAACCGGCCGACTACGCGATCGAACGCGCCTTCGTCGAAAAATAAGCCGGCGCCAGACCGCCGCCGCAATAAAAACGCCATCCTTCACGGATGGCGTTTTTCTATTCCAATGGCGGGCCGGCGCTTACTTCAGCACGCTCTCCAGCGCTTTCAGACACAAGGCCACGTTCTCGCGGCGCGCGCCGTAACCCATCAGGCCGATGCGCCAGGCCTTGCCGGCGAAATCACCCAGGCCGCCGCCTATCTCCAGGTTGTACTCCTGCAACAAACGATTGCGCGCGGCGGCGTCGTCTATGCCTTCGGGAATATAGACCGCGTTCAACTGCGGCAGCCGCGCCGCGGCGTCCACCACAAACTTCAGCCCCAACTTTTCCAAGCCGTCGCGCAGAATCAGATGCATATCGCGATGGCGCTGCCAGGCTGCCTCCAGCCCCTCGCCGGCCAACTGACGCAACGACTCATGCAACGCGTACAAGGCGTTCACCGGCGCGGTGTGATGGTAGCTGCGCTTGCCGCCGCCCCAGTAGGCCATCACCAGGGTCTGGTCCAGGAACCAGCTAGGCACCGGGCTTTGCCGCGCCTGCAGCTTGTCCACCGCCGCCGGCGAGAACGACAGCGGCGACAGCCCAGGCACGCAGGACAAACACTTCTGGCTGCCGGAATACACCGCGTCCACGCCCCATTCGTCCACCCGCAGCTCCACCCCGCCCAGCGAAGTCACCGCGTCGACGATGCTCAGGCAGCCGTGGCTCTTGGCCAGCGCGCACAGCGTCTTGGCGTCGGACAGCGCGCCGGTGGAGGTTTCGGCGTGGACAAAAGCCAGGAAACGAGCATCCGGATTGGCTTTCAGCGCGCTCTCCACCGCGTCCGGGTCCACCGGCTGGCCCCAGGGGCTGTCCACCAATACCGGCACCGCGCCCAGCCGCACTACATTCTGGCGCATGCGCTCGCCGAACACGCCGTTGCGACAAACGATGACTTTCTCGCCCGGCTCAACCAGGTTGACGAAGCAGGCCTCCATGCCGGCGGAGCCCGGCGCAGACAGCGCCACTGTCATCGGATTTGCAGTTTGGAACGCGTATTGCAGCAGACTTTTCACCTCGTCCATCATGCCGACGAACAGCGGGTCCAGATGGCCGACGGTGGGGCGGGCCTGAGCGGCCAGCACTTCCGGATAAACGTCGGACGGACCCGGTCCCATCAGAATGCGGCGCGGCGGCAGGAAGGCTGAAACTTGCGGGGCGGCTAACATGGAAGCTCCTTAAGCGCGAAATGAACGAAAGCGGTTTCAAGGCCGGAGCATGCGACCGGCATCGAACCACTCGAGTGTAACAGCATAAGGCCACCGGGCGCGCCTGTCCCGCCGGCGGTCCCGTTCACAAAGAAAAAGGAGGCCGAAGCCTCCTTTGAGTCTTAGCCTCCCTGAGGGGCCTGTTTTTTTAGCGAGCCAGACGCGAAGTCCGGTTTATTTGGCAGCCGATGCAGCGGCCTTCTTGGCCTTGCCGGCGTGCTTCTTGTGAGCGGCTTTCTTCTCGACCTTCTTAGCCGGTGCGGAAGCTTCGGCCTTGGCGGCCTGGGCTTTTTGAGCCGGAGCGGAAGCTACTTTCTTGGCGTGCTTGGCGTGCGGCTTTTTAGCGGCGTGCTTCTTGGCCGGAGCGGAAGCTTCGGCCTTGGCGGCCTGGGCTTTCTGAGCGGCGGCGGAAGCGGCCTTCTTCGCATGCGGCTTCTTAGCGGCGTGCTTCTTGGCCGGAGAGGAGGCTTCAGCCTTGGCGGCCTGTGCTTTTTGCGCTGGAGCGGAAGCGGCTACCTTTTCGCCTTTCTTGGCGTGGTGGATCTTGGCCGGGTGCTTTTCAACTTTCTTGGCGGCCGGAGCCATTTTGGCTACCGGAGCGGAAGCGGCCGGCTTGGCGGTTTCGGCGGCGAAACCAGCGGCGGAGCTCAGGCCGAAAGCGGCGGTCAGGGCAAGCAGAGTCAGTTTGTTCATGATGCATCTCCAGTTTCAGGCTTGGGAGCCTGGGCTCCCGTTCACCGATCAATCGCGCCGGATTCGGCGCTTCCTTGAGACGTATCCTAGCCCTGCCCCCTTCCCGGGTCTGTTAGTCGCTTGTAAGCCCGTGTAACGTCAAGTACGGCGCGCCCTCAAGGCTTCCTCTTAGCCGTCGTCACCTGATACACCCCGCCGAACAAGGTGCGCTTGCTCCAGTCGAAACCGTCGGCCTCTTGCGCATAGTCGCGGATCTCATGATTCCACAGCGCCTCGGCGAACGGCTCCAGCGCGCGGTTCACCCATTTAAGCAGCCAGCCTATCGGTTGCCACGGCTTGGGCCTATGGTAGTCGACGAAGACCGCGCGGCCGCCGGGCGGCACTTGCGACAGCATATTGTCGACGATGGCGCGCTTCAGATGATCCGGCACCTCGTGCAGCAGGAAGAAGCTGCAAATCAAGTTGAAATCGTCGGATTCCAGCCGGTAATTGCCGGCGTTGGCGCGCACCACCGCGGCTTGAGGACGATCGCGCAGCTTGCGCTCGGCGTGTTCTATCTGCACCGGGGTGATGTCGGTGAGCACGAAGCGCCCGTCCTGGCCCGCCCGGTCCGCGGCCCGCTGCACCAGGTCGCCGTAGACATGGGCTACCTGCCACACCTTGTCGCCGGGCCGGATCTGCTCAAGATAGGCGCGCATCAGTCTTTGATCGTTGAAGAACAGCAACACGCGCACAACCAGGTTGCGATCCAGCCAGCCGGCCTTGCGCGGGTTGACGTAAGCCCAGTCGTATACCTGGGTCATATATTCCGGCACGCCCTCGTAATACGGGTCTACCGGCAGCTTGGGGTGGTTTTGGGTCATCGCGCAGCCATCTGAAAGCAAGAAAGCTCCAGACTAGCAAAACCGGCCGGCGATATTTTTGAGGCAAGCCAAGAAAGCTGGCGGATAGGCCGGCGGCAGCCGGCCTTTAGAATGGCGGAGACACTCAATCCGCCAGCGTCAGCACCACCGGAGTATGGTCCGACGGCCGCTCCCACTTGCGCGGCGCCTTGTCGATCACGCAGTCCAGCGCCCGCGGCTTCAACGCGTCGCTTACCAGGATATGGTCGATGCGCACGCCCTTGTTGCGGCGGAACATCATCGCGCGGTAATCCCACCAGCTGTATTGCTTCTCCTCCTGATTGAACAGTCGGAAGCTGTCGCTCAGGCCCAACGCGATCAGACGGCGGAAGGAGTCGCGCTCCGGCGTGCTGCACAGCACTTGCTCGTGCCAGCTTTCCGGGTCATACACATCGCGGTCTTCCGGAGCGATATTGTAGTCGCCCAACAGCAGCAGCTGCGGGTGGCGCTGCAACTCGGCGGCGACATAGCGCTCCAGATTGGCCAGCCATTCCAGCTTGTACGGATACTTGGGCGAATCCACCGCCTCGCCGTTGACGAAATAGCCGCAGATCACCCGGATGCCGTTCACCGTGGCGGCAATCACCCGGCGCTGCTCGTCTCCGTAATCCGGGATGCCGCACACCACGTCCTCCAGCTCCAGCGGCGCGCGGACCAGAATGGCCACGCCGTTGTAGGTTTTCTGGCCGAACCAGGCGGCGCGGTAGCCGGCCGCTTCGATATCGGCCAGCGGAAACACATCCTGATCCATTTTCAGTTCTTGCAGGCAGAGCACGTCCACCGGGCTGTCGGACAGCCATTGGATCACCTGCGGCAGGCGGACCTTGAGGGAATTGACGTTCCAGGTGGCAAAACGCATCGGTGGGCTCTCCAAATGTTTTTCATGCAAAGGCCGACACCATAACCGCAGCGCGCGGCACTGCCAAGCTTTGGGCGGCGACAGTCTCTGACGTCGATTATTTAATGGTTGATTAAACAAAAGTGTTTAAACAAATAAACAACAGCCGGACGACGGGAATTTGCCAAGGCCCGGAATGCCCGCCTATGATCGAAAGCGTCGTTGTAACCGGAGCAAGTTCTTGACTATCAAGCACAAGCAGCACGACGCGCAACAGGCATTATGCCCGACGCGCAATCCCAACCGTCCTCGTCTGGCGCCGTTGACGCCGCCCTTCTCGATGCGAACTCCCACCTTCCAGCGCCGCCACATCTTGCAGCCGCTGACGCCGTCCGCCAAACCAGAGCGAGATAGCTGAATCTTTTAGCCGCGCGATCCGCGGCAAAAAAAAGGCGCCTCCGTCTACACGGAGGCGCGCAATAGACACTATATCAATCTACCCTGATATGCGTCTGGCTCGCTTGCTGCTCTGGAGATAACCCACTGAGCAAAAAATTAGAGCCGCGACACTTCACCAGAGTTCCGACAAAGACCGGAATATTTTTCCCCCGGCATAAAACGGCCGTTTCAAACCGTCTCCACCATGCCGGAATGGCGCAGCAAGGCGTCGATCTGCGGGTCGCGGCCGCGGAAAGCGCGGAAGGACTCCAGCGCCGGGCGGCTGCCGCCCACCGCCAGAATCTCGTCCCAGAAGCGCTTGCCAGTGTCCGGGTTAGCGCCGCCGGCCTCCTCGAAAGCCGCATAGGCGTCCGCGGACAGCACTTCCGCCCATTTGTAGCTGTAATAGCCGGCCGAATAGCCGCCGGCGAAGATATGGCTGAAGCTGTTGGGAAAGCGGTTGTAAGCCGGCGGGAAATTCACCGCCACCTCGCCGCGCACCTCTTCCAACAGGGCCAGCCAGTCGCCCTTGTCGGCGTCGAATACGCTGTACAGCTGCAGGTCGAACAGCGCGAACTCCAGCTGACGCACCGTGGCCATGCCGCTCTGGAAGTTCTTGGCCGCCAGCATCTTGTCGAACAGCTCGCGCGGTAAAGTCGCCCCGCTGTCCACATGGCTAGTCATGCCCTGCACCACGTCCCATTCCCAGGCGAAGTTTTCCAGGAACTGGCTGGGCAACTCCACCGCGTCCCACTCCACGCCGTTGATGCCCGCCACGCCCAATTCATCGACGCGGGTCAGCATGTGATGCAGACCGTGGCCGAACTCGTGGAACAAAGTGATCACTTCGTCGTGGGTGAACAGCGCCGGCTTGTCGCCCACCGGACGGGTGAAGTTGCAGGTCAGATAGGCTATAGGCGTCTGCACCTGGCCGCTCTTGCTGCGGCGGCCGCGCGCGTCGTCCATCCAGGCGCCGGAACGCTTGCCGTCGCGGGCGTACAGGTCGAAATAGAAGCTGCCGACCAACTGGCCGTCCTTATGGATGTCGAAGAAGCGCACGTCCGGATGCCAGACCGGCGCGCTGCTTGGGCGCACTTCCACGCCAAACAGTGTGGACACCACGCCGAACAGGCCGGGCAGCACCTTGCTTTCCGGGAAGTACTGTTTGACCTCCTGCTCGGAGAAGGCGTAGCGCGCCACGCGCAGCTTTTCCGCGGCGTAGGCCAGATCCCAGGCTTCCAGCTTGGCCAGACCCAGTTCGGCGGCGGCGAAGGCTTCCAGTTCCTGGCGGTCCTTGACCGCGAACGGTTTGGCGCGCGCGGCCAGGTCGCGCAGGAAGGCAATCACCTGTTCCGGGCTTTCCGCCATCTTGGTGAACAGCGATAGTTCGGCGAAGTTGGCGAAGCCCAGCAGCTGTGCCTCCTCGCGCGCCAGTTTCAGCTTTTCGCGGATGATGGGGCTGTTGTCGCGTTCGGCCGGGCCGAACTCCGATGCCCGCTGCACATTGGCCTGGTACAGCTTTTCGCGCAGCGCGCGGTTGTCCGCGTACTGCAACACCGGGAAGTAGAACGGGAATTGCAGCGTGATCTTGTAGCCGCTCTTGTCGTCGCCGGCCGCGGCGGCGGCGAACAGTTCCAGCGAATCCTCGGGCACGCCGGACAGCTCGGCCTTGTCCTCGATGTACAGGCTGAAGGCGTCGGTGGCGTCCAGCACATTCTGCTCGAACTTGGCGGACAGCTCGGCCAGCCGCGTCTGAATGGCGGCGAAACGCTCTTTCTCCGCCTGCGGCAGTTCCGCGCCGGACAGGCGGAAATCACGCAGATCGTTGGAAACGATTTTCTTGCGCGCCGCGCTGTAGCCGTCATGCTCGGGACTGGCCGCCAGCGCCTTGAAGCGAGCGTACAAATCCAGGTTCTGGCCCATCTCGGTCCAGAACTCGGAAATGCGAGGAATATTGGCGTTGTAAGCCTCGCGCAGCTCCGGCGTGTTCACCACCGCGTTCAGATGGCCCACCACGCCCCAGGCGCGGCTGAGATGCTCGGTGGCGTCGGTCAGCGGATCGACGAAGCTTTCCCAGCTGGGCGCGCCCTGCTCCGCGGTCAGCCGCGCCACCGCGGCGCGCGCGGCGGACAGCAATTCGTCGATGGCGGGGGAAATGTGCTCCGGTTTGATCTCCGCGAAACGGGTCAGTCCGGAAAAGTCCAGCAAGGGGTTCTGGCTCATATTGGCATCCTGTGGGGGTATGATGGGAACTTTACCCGATTTCAGATGAGGACAGACCGATGAAAAGCAATATCCGCCCTTATGACGGGCATCAGCCGCAAATCCACGACAGCTGCTACATCGACCCGGCGGCGGTGGTCATCGGCGAAGTCTCGTTGGCGGAAGGCGCGTCGGTCTGGCCCTGTGCCGTGATCCGCGGCGACGTCAACGCCATCAGCATAGGCGAGAACTCCAACATCCAGGATTTCGCCATGCTGCACGTCAGCCACAGAAGCGCCGCGGACCCGGCCGGCGCGCCGCTGGTGATAGGCCGCAACGTCACCATCGGCCACCACGTCACCCTGCACGGCTGCACCATAGGCGACGAAGTGTTGGTCGGCATCGGCAGCATCGTGCTGGACCGCGCGGTGATTGAACCGCGGGTGCTGATCGGCGCCGGCAGCCTGGTGCCGCCGGGCAAGCGGCTGGAGTCCGGCTATCTTTATCTGGGCAATCCGGTCAAACAGGCGCGGCCGCTGACCGAAAAAGAACTGGCCTACTTCCAATACTCCGCCGAACACTACCTGCGCGTGGCGGCCAAGCACAAACCCAATCTGGAGGACTGAAGATGCAAGAGGGCGCGGAAGAACTGGAATACGTCGGCTTCTGGCTGCGGGTGCTGGCCAGTCTGGTCGACACCCTGCTGCTGTGCCTCGTGTTGGCTCCGGCGATCTGGCTGCTGGCCAGCGCAGGCGGCGAAACCAGCCGCGTGGCGGAAAGCGGCGACGGCTGGATGATGCAGGCCTTCATGATGCAAGGCCGCTTTGAGTTGAGCCCGTTGGCCGGCCTGATGATCAACTGGGTGCTGCCCGCGGCGGCGGTGCTGGCCTTCTGGTGGTTCAAGAGCAGCACGCCGGGCAAGATGCTGCTGGGCGCTCGCATCGTGGACGCCAAAACCGGCGCGCCGATGACGCCGGGGCAAGCGGCGCTGCGCTATCTAGGCTACTTCGTATCCTGCTTCCCCTTCTTGCTGGGCCTGATCTGGGTAGGCCTGGACGCCCGCAAACAGGGTTGGCACGACAAGATCGCCGGCACCGTGGTGGTGCGGGCCAAGCGCCTGGGCAAACAGCCTGTGCGCTTTGAGCAACAAGCCTGATTTTCCCTCGCGCCGCCAGCCCCGGCGGCGCGATTTTCTACCCCTCCCCACCCTAAGCCCGCGCGCAAGCCCCATCCCCTCTTTATTTCCAACTGCCATTAAGTACGGCTGAAAATAAAATCAAAGGTTATATAACTACAGGGCAGCAGCGGTTACCGCCGCGGCTCGCACATCGCCATTGGGCCTGGACGTCCCACCAGACGCTCCAACTTCTCATCTGATGTTATTGATCTCAAGGAGTCCAAACATGACTATCGATCGCGATCAAAAATCCGGCCTGTTCATCGTCAGCTACAACGTCAACAAACCCGGCCAGGCGGGCGGCCTGAACCTTCGGCTGGACCTGACCGTGTACACCCCGTCGCGCCATATCACCGGCCGCGCCACCATCACCCACGCCACGCTGCAGCCGCTGGTGTTCGAGCACCCGATCCAGGGCCGCTACGAAGAGCAGGGCCGCGACATCGAACTGCATCTGGTGGGCGCGCCGCGCCTGCACGAGCAGCACGCGCAAAACCAGGCCCACGCCGCCGGCCACGCGCTGCTGGAACAGTTCTTCTTCGACGGTCAACTGAAAGACGGCTGGCAAGCCGGCAACAACTCCAAGGCGCGCTACGCCTTCTTCCAGAACCAGCAATGGCACGAGCAGCTGGGTCAGGAAGTACGGCTGGCGGATGAAATCAACAACGCGATCAAAGCGCTGAACCTGCGCTAAGAACACGTTTACGATCTCGCAAGCTAAGGCGAGACAAGGCGAAAACGGCTGAGAAAGCGGAATGTACGAGTGGTACATGAGCATTTCGAAGCGGATTTCAACGCCGTATCGCCGACGCGCAGCAGATCGTAAACATGGTTCTAAGCGCATGCACCCGGTTCCCTAACCGGGCCATCCATCAGTACCCGAAGCCCGCCCCCAGGCGGGCTTCGGGCGTTTTGGCGCTGGCTCAGGCGCGTATTCCGTCGAACTGATCGTCCAACGCCTGGCAAGCCTCGGCCAAGCGTTGCTGCACCGGCTCCAGCAAGGCCCACAGCGTACGGCCCGGCAATTGCGCCTGTCCGCTCAAGCTCAGCAGTTGCAGCAGCAAGGCCAAAGCCTGCTTGCACTGGATGACGTGGTCCAGGATGTCGTCGATTTCACCGATCGCGTGGTCCAGCCAGGCTAGTTGAGTGTCGATCAAGGCCAGGCTCTCGTGCTCCATCCGCATCTGATGCAGACGGTTCAAGGTGCGGGCCAGCTCCCGACGCGGGCTCTGGGACGAAGCGGCAAGCGGCAGCGCAGTCATGGCCGGGCCTCCTCAGAGTGCGGAGATAGCAAAGGGGATGGTAATGAGAAATGAGACAAATAGCGGATGAGCATGGGGCCTCCTTCTTCGAAAAGATCGGCCCGACACCCGTTTCCACTCGGGTGGCGGGCAGGCGGCAGGGGTGGAAAACCGACAAGAAGGCAATCGGCAGGCGCTAGGCCTCCCTGCCACCCCCCGCCTTGCAGACGTGGAACGGCTCAGACGCGCGCATACAACGCGTCTGCCTTCTTAATAGCAATACGGGTTTCCACTCCCGGTGCCGCTATGGCGGCGGCACGGCAAGGATTGTTGCTTGCCTATCCATCAGGGTCAAGGCCATGGCGGCCACCGTTCCCGGCTAAGCAGCGAGAACTCCACCACACATGGGGAAAAACAGGCACGTGACAGGGTTAGCGAACCGGCGCACTGAGAACCGGCAGACCATCAAGGTCTCCCTGCCACTGCCTGCCATAGGAAACACAACTACGTTGCTTTAAATAGATGCGAGAAAACCACTCTCGACAGAGGAATCAATACATTTAGGGCGCCAAATCCGGCTCCGCCAATTGAACAACCCGACCAAGATTGTACTTGCCGGTTCATCAGGGTCAAAGCCATGGCGGTCGGCGTAAAAATCAACACCCCGCCTGGCGGGGCGTTGGCCAGCAATGGACAAAGCTGCTCGGAAGTTCTCTACCTATCGTCCTCTTCCCGACCATCCTCGACATCGTCCCGGGCCTGGAAGAACACATGCTTGAACACATCCAGCCGCACCGGGTCCAGACGCCGCTCCGCGGCGCTCAAAATCGCCTCAGGGTCAAAGTCGTTGTCGGACTCGTAGACGAAAAACGGCTCTTCGTCGTCGATCTCGTACACGGAAATGACCAATACGCCATTCGTCCGCAGTTCCAGCTTGAGCTGCGCCATGGGAATGGCGCTGCCCACCAAGTCGCGTTCTTCCATTTCAAACCCGCCTTCTCACTACGCCCATGCCTCCTCCTCAGCATAGGCCAGAGACGGCGGACCGCCATTCAAGCGTCCCTGTCCCGCTCAAGCGCGCCATCGCCGCTTGCCCGCCCCGGTATTAAGGACTGGCATGCGGCGCTTGCTGATCGCTCCGCGCTCGCCTATCTTCACAAGCAAATGGCATTAATAAAATGAAAGATAATTGCCATTTGTATAAGTAGGCGACATTTAAGCGCCATTTCACGACGCTAACGCCTCGCCGGCAAGGCAGCCCGCTTGCCGACGGTTCTCAACCATTACCTGAAGGAATGCCATGAATCCCCCACTCAACTTCCTGTTCCGCCGCGTCGCGGCCTTGCTGGCCGTCAGCGCGCTGTCTCTGACCGCCGGCGGCGCGCTGGCGGCCAACATCAGCGGCAGCCTGCCCAATTACAAAAACAGCGGTATCACCTTTAACTACGTGGAGCAAAAGAGCGGCGGCTCCGGCCCCGGCGCGCGCGGCATCCGCATTTACATCGCCGGCGGCCGGGACCAGAGCTACAAATTCAACCCCAACCCCCACGACGACCCTTGGTACAACAAGAACCAGACCAAGTTCTACCGCCAGGCGGCCGAGGCGCTGGCGGACGCTTACATCGCCAAGAACCCGAATCCGGCCTTCCCGCGATACGGCTTCAAGTCCACGATCAACGGCATCGAGTACAGCTACAACCAGCCATGAGCGGCGGTGCCCGCCCAATAGAAAAAAGCCGCCCCTAGGGGCGGCTGCGCGGTCTGGCTCAAACCGGCTCGCCGCCGTCCACTCGGCGGCGGGTTTGCAGAATGGGCGGCGCCCATTGCTCGCCCGGCCGCTTCTTGCGGGTGGCCAGCGTCAGCTCCGACGGCGCGAAGATATTGATGTTGTGGGTATTCGGCGTAGTGATCAGGTACTGCGCCTCGGTGGCTTTGAGGAAGCCGGCGACGCGGTCGATGTTGAAGATGTCCAGATGGGCGAACGGTTCGTCGATGAAGACGAAGCCGGACGGGTTGGACTCGTCCATCATCAGGCCGATCAACAGGATTAGCGACTTCATCACCTGCTGGCCGCCGGAGGCCTCGCCATCGTTCATGCCCATCAGGCCCTTCTGGTCGAAGTTGAACCTGAGCACCAGCCCTGCCTGGGCCAGCGCGGCGTCGTCGTTGGACAGCTGCGGCAGTTCCACTTCCACCTGGATACCGGCCAGCTCGCCCAGACGCTTGACGTTTTGGCCGTAGACGCGGACGGTGGCGCGCAACTTGCCCATATAGGCGGCGCGCGCTTCGTCGGTGAGTTCACGCGAGCGGTCCACTTCACTCTGGCGGCGCTGACGTTCGCGGTCCAGAGCGGTCAGATCCTCCACCAGCTTGTCCTTCAAGGCCAGCACGGCTTCGTCCTGCTCCCAATCGCCGTTTTGCAGCCGCTCTTCCAGGTAGTTGAGCTGATGCTTGGCATCCGCGGCGGTATCGAACTCGCTTTCGAGCGCTGCGACGTTATCCGGCGCTAGCGCCGCATCAGGCAGACGCTCCGCCCATTCGCGCAGTTCGGACAGCAGGCGTCGCACTTGGCGACGCGCCTGCTCCACTTCCTGTTGTTTTTGGCGGAAGGCGGCCAGGCTGTCCTGTTCGCGCTGGCAAACGCGGTCGTGCGCCAACCGAGCGTCGCTGTAGCGCTGATCGGCGGCTTCCTTCTCCGCGCTGACAAGGCCCAGCGCCGCGCCCAAGCGGGCGATTTCGCTTTCCAGCCCCTGCTTGCGCGTTTCCAACGCGGCAAACTCTTCGGCGCGGCTGTCCAGTTGGCGGATGGCGTCCATGCCGCCCAGGTATTCAGCCAAGCCGGCGGCCTCGCGGGTGGCCGCCACCAAGCGCTCTTCGTCGGCCAGGATGCGCGTGTTCAACGCCTTCAAGGCTTCGCGCACCGCCAGCAGCCGCGATTGGCGCGCGGCTTCGCCGAAGGCGAACTCATGCGCCGGCACGCCGATGTGGCGCGCGCCGCGACGTTCGCGGAAGTAGCCGTCGCGGGTGATCCAGTCTCCGCTGACGTCGGCGCCCTGCTCCGCGCTGTCTACGCGGCTGACGCTGTTCAACTGCCGGTACAGCCACTCGGGCGCGTCGGCGGAGAAGCGCACCACTTCCATCAGGCTGCCGGCGTTGGCGCGCGGCGGGCTGCAGCGCTCCGGCACCACGAAGTGGCGATAACGCAGTTTCTCGCCGATGCGCCAGGCTTCGCGGCGGTCGCTTTCGCGTTCCAGCAGCACCACATGGCGATAGCCGCGCAACAGCGCTTCCACCGCCGCCTGCCAGTTCGGGTCCAGCACTTCCACGATATCGGACAACATCAGATGGCCAATGCCGGCCTCGTCCAGCGCGGCCTTGAACTGGCGCACGTCTTCCGGCGCGCGGCCGCGGCCGATTTCCAGCGCCTCCAGATGCTGGGAGCTGTCCTGGCGCTGCTTTTTCAGTTCGCGCAGGCCGTCCTTCAATTGCTCGGCTTCGCCGCGCAGCGCGGCCAGCTTATCGGCCAACTGGGCGGCGTCGGCGCCGTATTCCTTGCTGGCCAGCGCTTGCAGCCGGTCCCGTTCCTTGAGCTGACCGGCCACGCCTGCGTGCTCGCCCTTGGCCGCCATGAAGGCTTCCTGCGCGCCGACGCGGGCGGTTTCCGCCGCCTTGCGCGAGGCGTCGGCGGCCACTTCCGCGGCCTTGAGCTTGGCCACCAGCTGCAAGGTGTCGGCATGCTCGCCCCGGGCCTGGTTCAGCGAGTGGAAATTGCCCCGGTAGTTTTTCCAGACATTGCCGAGCGCGGACTTGGCGTCCAGATAGGCCAGCACCGGCAGCGCCTCGTCGCGCAGCCGGGCGATGCCGGTATTCAGCTGCCGCCATTCCAGATAGCGGTTGGCGCGGGTCTTCATGGTTTCCACCCGCGTCTGCAGCGCTTCTTCCTGACGGCTCAGCGATTCCAGTTCCAGCTCGGTGGCGCGTTGCTCGTCGCGGGCGCGCTGGTAGTTGTCCAGCACGTCCTTATCGCCAAAAACCTGGAACACCAGGTCCAGCAGTTGGCGCGGGCTGTATTCGGTGAGTTTGTCGGTATCGCCCTGTTCCAACGCCAGCACTTCGGCTACCGCCGGGGTCAGGCCAGCCATTTCCAACCGGCGGCGGTATTCCTGCACGCCCAGCCATTGGGCCTGGCCTTCGGCCTGCTCCAGCGGCACGTCGCCGTCCAGAATGGCGTAGTGGCGCACCCAGTCCCCGCCTTGCTTCTTGACCCGGCACAGCAAGGTGACAGCGTCCGCGACGATGGGGAAGAAGGGCGTCGGATACAGGCCGCCGCTGGGGCGACGCGGGTTGTCCACCACGCCGCGCAGATAGGCGAAGGGCTCTTTGTTGTTGCGAACGTAGCGCTTGTAATCTCGCTTGCCCGAGCATTTGATCGCCAACAGGGTGCGCATCGCGTCCAGCAAGGTGGTCTTGCCGGAGCCGTTGGGGCCGATGATGGTGACGATCTGCGCGTCCAACGGCACGGTCAGCCGCTGCCAGAAGTCCCAGTGCACCATTTCCACCGATTTCATCTGGAACATCAGCGCGTCTCCTCGTGGGCCGCGTCCTCGTCCGGCGGCAGGTCAAACAGCGGGCCGGCGGAGTCGTCGGCGTCCGCGGCGGCATCTGCCTCGTCCTCGGTCGCTTCCGCGCGCTTGTCGGCCAGCGCGTCGCGGCCTTCGCGGCGCAGCAGCACATCGGCCAGCGCGCCTTCGATGATGCGCGGCGCCAGCTGGGCGTAGTCGATCATCAGGTCCAGCATCGGCCCTTCGTCCAGCCAGCGGTTGCGGCGCACGATGAAGCCCAGGTTGACCAGGCGGCCCAGGTTGGCGTTGAAACGGGTGCGGCCGCCCAGCGCCTTGCCGAAGTCGGCGTAAAGCGCGTCCTCGGACACGCCGGTGGACACGGCCTCGCCGGTTTCCAGCGGCTTTTGCGCGCCGAACATATCGCTCTGATTTTCCTTGCCGGCCTCCACGCGGGCGATCTGGCGCTCGCGCTTGGGCAGAATGATCAAGGACCACAGGATGACCAGCAACGCCACGCCGTCGCGCGGCAGGCCCAGGTTGTTGTTGAGCCAGGCGTCGCCGGAGCCAAACACCGGCTCGGTCATTTCCGGCAGCAGCGCCACGGCCACATGCTCGGCGTAGGGGTTCTCCACCAAGCGCAGGCCGACGGCGGCCAGGCTCTTGTCCAACTCTAGGCGGAAGCTGTCGTCCAGCAGCGCCTTCTTCGCCAGCGCGTCGCCGCGCGGCACCACCCGGTGCGCCAGCAGACGGGCGGTCAGGGTTTTGATTTCTGTTTCCATTAAGAACCTTTTTGCGCCGCGGCCACCAAGCGCGCGTCGGACAGCGACGCCACTTCCGGGTGGTCCGGCTCGATCACGCGCTCGCCGCCTTGCAGGCTGAACGGCAGCTTGGCCAGCGCGGCGACGATGCTTTGGTCGTTACTGGTTTCCGGGTCGCCGATCAAAGACAGCAGCGACAGCCGGTAGGCGGTTTCGTTGTAACTGTCGGCCAGCACAGCCTGGCTGATGTGGGCGTCGGCCGCGCCGGACATGCCCAGCTCCAGCAAGGCGTCGTACATGGCCTCGGCCTCCAGCAAGCGCTCCATTTCCGGCGCGTCGGCCAGCGGCGCGGCTTCCCCGCCCGGCAGCGTCATGGAGCCGGCCTTGGCGCGCTCCCGCGCCAGCAGTTCGAATTCAGCCACGTCGGCCAGCTCCGGCGTGGACAGGAAGGCGGGCTCGGGGGCGATGGACAGACAGGCGTCCAGCTTGTGCGCCAGCTGGCCGGCCGCCATGCGGCGCAGCCAGTCCGCGATGTCGGTGGAGGTGAGGCCGGAGCCGCCCAGGTGCACGCGCTGCGAGGCCAATTGCGCCAGCCGGCGCTCAAACGTGCCGGCCAGCGCCAGCATGCGGCTTTGCGCCAGCGCGATGGCCTGGGCCTGATTGAGCACCAGCAGGCTCAGCGTGTCGTCCTGGGTCAGGCTCTTGACCACTTCGGTGGATTTGGCCACCCAGCGCCACACCGCTTCCAAGCGGTGCTGGGCGGCGCGGATACGGAATTCGGATTGCGACTCCAGCGCTTCCTCGAATTCCGCGTACAGTTCGTTCAAGCGCGCCAGCAGGTGTTTGAGCGCCTCGTCGGACACCTGGCCCACCGCCTGGCCGGCGGCCACTTGGCTGGTCAGATAGCCCAGCTCCACATCGTCGCCGGCAAAATCCACCATGGTGGCCAGCGCCGCCAGCGCGACGCGCGCGCCTTCGGACAGCTGGTAGACGCCGCCGTCGCTGTCGTAAACCAGAAGGCCGCCTTCGCGCAGCCGGCCCAGAATGGTGGCCAGCTTGGTGTCGTTCAAATAGGCGAAACGCTGGGCGATTTCCTGCGGCGTCCATAGCGGCGCTTCGGCTCGGCCGCCCAGTTCCCGCAACACCAGCAGCCGCATCAGCACTTCTTCGTCGCCGCCGCGGAACAGGGTGACGAAGACGGCGAGATAAGGCCAGGCGCCGGTCAGGCGCGACACCGCCTGCAAGGAGGCGGGCTCGATGCCGGGCTGGAAGAAGTCGGAGAGAGAATCCAAGGGCACTCCACCACGCACGCGGGCGTGGAATGGCAAAAGCCATGATTGTCCGGGGGGCATGGTCGTTCGTCAACGCATGTCCGCGCGGCGGCCCTATCTTGCCTCGGCAGGTTTGGAATAAGATTCCACGACCGAGCCGCACACCGTAAGAGGAGAACCCATGTACACCCACCGCCAGCCCTTGCTGTCGCCCAGCCTGGGCAGCCAGCGCGATCTGACCAGCTTCCATTTCGGCGTGCCGCAAAGCGGCCAGAAAATCTATATCCAGGCCAGCCTGCACGCCGACGAATTGCCCGGCATGCTGACCGCCTGGCACTTGAAGCAAGGCTTGCAGCGACTGGACGCCGCCGGCCTGCTGCGCGGCGAGGTGATCCTGGTGCCGGTGGCCAACCCCATCGGCCTGAACCAGAACCAGAGCGAAAAGCTGCTGGGGCGTTTCGATCTGCAAACCGGCCAGAACTTCAACCGCTATTACCCGGTGCTGTCCGAAACGATTTTCGAGGCGGTGAAAGGACAGCTGGGCCGCGACGGCAAGGCCAATACCGCGCTGATCCGCGCGGAAGCGCGCCAGCAATTGGGCGCGCTGCGCGCCGACAGCGAGCTGCAGTCGCTGCGCCACACGCTGATGAAGCTGGCCTTCGACGCTGACGTGGTGCTGGATCTGCACTGCGACTGCCGCGCCGACCTGCACCTGTACACCGGCACCCCGCTATGGGAACAATGCGAGCCGCTGTCGCGCTATCTGGGCGCTTGCGCCACCCTGCTGGCCACCGACTCCGGCGACCATCCCTTCGACGAAGCCTGCAGCCAGCTGTGGTGGCAACTGCGCGATCTGGCGACGGCTGAAGGCCTGGACGCGCAGATCGACATGGCCTGCCTGGCGGTAACGGTGGAACTGCGCGGCGAAAGCGACGTCCATCACGATTACGCGCGCCAGGACGCGGAAGGCATCCTCAACTTCCTGCGCCACCGCGGCGTCATCGCCGAAGCCGCGCCGCCGCTGCCGGAACTGCCCTTCCCCGCCACGCCGCTGGCAGGTTCGGAAAACCTGTACGCACCACATGCTGGCGTGGTGGTGTATCACGCCCAACCGGGCAGCGAGGTGGCCAGCGGCGAACTGCTGGCCGAAGTCATCGACCCGATCAGCGATCGCTGCAGCGAGATCCGCGCCAACCGCCCGGGCATGTTGTACGCCACCAGCGCCCGCACCTACACCACCACCGGCCTGTCGCTGGCCAAGGTGGCCAGCCGCGAGGCCTTTAAATCCGGCAAGCTGTTGTCGGCCTGACCTTGAAAGGAAACCGCATGAGAATCTTGATTTGCGCCGCCGCGCTGCTGGGCCTGAGCGCCTGCAGCCAGACCAAGGCCCCGGAGCGCCCAGCGGTGGGCATGGCTAATCCAGCCTCGGTGTATTGCGTGGAAAAAGGCGGCAAGCTGTTGCCGCAAAAAGACGCTCAGGGCAATGAGTACGCGCTGTGCCAGCTGCCGGACGGCCGCACGGTGGAAGAATGGACGCTGTTCCGCGCCGACCATCCCCAATAGCCGCGCCCGGCTTATCCACAGCCTTTTTCATTTTCCTGATTTATCCACAAGCCTGAAAACAACGAACCCGCCGGTCATGATGCGCCGGCGGGCTGTATCCCCCTTGAGCAGGGTAAAACTAAGAACCGGTTTACGATCTGCTGCGCGTCGGCGATACGGCGTTGAAAACATCTTCGAAATGCTCATGTACCACGCGTACATTCCGCTTTCTCAGCCGTTTCCGCCTTGTCTCGCCTTAGCTCGCCTTAGCTCGCAAGATCGTAAACACGTTCTAAGATCACTTCAGGCTGCCGGACAAGAAAGCCTTCAGCCGCTCGCTCTTGGTATTGCCGAACACCTCGTCCGGGCAGCCCTCCTCCTCCACCCGCCCCTGATGCAGGAACATCACGTGGTTGGACACATTGCGGGCGAAGCCCATCTCGTGGGTAACCACGATCATGGTACGGCCCTCCTCGGCCAGCGCCTGCATCACTTTCAGCACCTCGCCCACCAGTTCCGGGTCCAGCGCCGAGGTGGGCTCGTCAAACAGCATGACTTCCGGCTCCATCGCCAACGCGCGCGCAATTGCCACCCGCTGTTGCTGGCCGCCAGACAAATGCGCCGGGTACTTTCCCTGCGCGTGCTCGTCCAGGCCCACCTTGCGCAGGTATTTGACCGCACGCTGGGTGGCCTCCTCCTTGGAAATCCCCAACACGTGCACCGGCGCTTCGATCACGTTCTCCAGCACCGTCATGTGCGCCCACAGATTAAAGTGCTGAAACACCATGGCCAGCTTGGTGCGCATGCCTTGCAGCTGCTTCTGGTCCGCCGGCGTCAGCTCGCCGTTCTTGGTGGTGGCCAGGCGGATGGGCTCGCCATTGAGGCTGATGCTGCCCTGATTCGGCTTTTCCAGGAAGTTGATGCAACGCAGAAAGGTGCTTTTGCCTGAGCCTGACGAACCGATGATGCTGATCACGTCGCCGGCCTTGGCCGTCAGCGAAACGCCTTTGAGCACCTCGTGACTGCCGTAGCTCTTGTGAATGTTCTGGATATTCAGCTTGTCCATCTTCTTAATCCGTTTCTCAGGTTTTCGCCGGCTGCAAATAGGCCAGCCATCTGGTCTCGGCCTTGCGGAACAGGCCCACCAGGACGAAGGTGACGCCCAGATAGATCAGGGCGGCCAGACCGAAGGCGTTGAAGGAGTCGTAGGTGGCGGCGTTGACGTCCCGCGCCACTTTCAGCACGTCCGGCACGGTGGCGGTAAAGGCCACGGTAGTGGCGTGCAGCATCAGGATCACTTCATTGCTGTACGCCGGCAGCGCGCGGCGCAGCGCGGATGGAATGATCACCCGGCGGTAGAGGGTGAACTTGCTCATGCCGTAAGCCCGCCCTGCCTCAATCTCGCCGTAAGGGGTGGCCTTGATCGCTCCGGCGAAGATCTCGGTGGTGTAAGCGCAGGTGTTGAGCGCGAACGCCAGGATGGTGCAGTTGTAACCCTCGCGGAAGAAGTGGTTGAGGAACCCCACCTCCCGCACCGCGTCCAGGCTGTACATGCCGGTGTAGAAGAACAGCAGCTGCACATAGAGCGGCGTGCCGCGGAACACATAGGTGTAGAACCAGACGCTGCGCGCCAGCCACTTGACCTTGGATACCCGCGCCACCGCCAGCGGGATGGACACGACAAAGCCGAAGGCGATGGACAGCACCAGCAGCCACATGGTGACGGCGAGGCCGGAGAGATGGTAGCCGTCCGACCACAGGAAGGGACGCCAGTATTGTTGAATGATGTCAATCATAGCTCGGCCTCCCGCACGCCCATGGAATAACGGCGCTCCAGCCACATCAGCACGAAGTTGGACACCGTGGTGAGCAGCAGGTAGATCGCCCCGGCCACCAAGGTGAAGAAGAACACTTTGTAAGTGCTCTTGCCTGCGTCTATCGACACTTTGACCACATCGGTCAGGCCGATGATGGACACCAGAGCGGTGGCTTTCAGCATCACCTGCCAGTTATTGGAAATGCCGGGCAAGGCGAAGCGCATCATCTGCGGGAACTGGATGCGGGAAAACACCTGCCAGTGGCTCATGCCGTAAGCGGTGCCGGCCTCCAGTTGGCCCTTGGGCACGGAGATGAAGGCGCCGCGCAGCGTTTCGGTAAAGTAGGCGCCATAGATGAAGCCCAGGGTCACCACGCCGGACACAAAGGGATTGAGATCAATCCGCTCCATGCCTTGCCATTCGGTCAGATGGTTGATGCCGATCTGCAGGCTGTAAAAAATCAGCAGCATCAGCACCAGGTCCGGCACCCCGCGGATCAAGGTGGTGTACAACGTGGACACGCCGCTCAGCAAGGGATTGCTGGACAGCTTGGCCCCGGCCCCGATGAGGCCGATGAGAAAAGCCAGCAGCAAGGACAGCACCGCCAGCTCCAGCGTCACCAGCGTGCCGTCCCAGATAATGGAACCAAATCCATGCAAAAACATGCTCATCCCCTTTCAGGAACGGCGACGGTGGGCGTCGGGCCGTTCCTGACTTGCGCAAAAGACGAGCCGCCGACAAAACGGATGGCCAACTCCGGCCACGGAGGCGCTGCGGGTTCCAATGCAACGGTTTTGTCGGCGGCTTACAAGAGCCGGCTCAAAGTCTGCCGCACTGCGGCGATACGACTCTGAACAGGCTCTTACGGTTTACTTGCCGTAAACGTCGAAGTTGAAATATTTCTTTTCAATCTTCTGGTAAGTGCCGTCTTTGAGCATGCCGGCGATGGCTTTGTCGATGTCGGCCTTCAGTTCCTTGTCTTCTTTGCGCAAGCCGATGGCGGCGCCTTCGCCCAGGGTTTTCGGGTCCACCAGTTCTTTGCCGGCAAAAGCGAAGCCCTTGCCTTCCGGCTTCTTCAGGAAGCCTTCATCCGCCTGCACCGCGTCTTGCAGCGAGGCGTCCAGGCGGCCCGCCGTCAGGTCGGACAGCACTTGGGTCTGGTTCTGGTAAGGCACCACTTCCACGCCGGCCGGCGCCCAGTGTTTCTTGGCGTAGGCTTCCTGGATGGTGCCCTGCTCCACGCCCACGCGCTTGCCCTTCAGCGAGGCCGGGGTGGGCAGCAGGCCGGAACCGCTCTTGGCCACCATGCGGGTAGGAGTGTTGAACAATTTGGAGGAAAAGCTGATTTCCTTCATCCGCGCTTCCGTCACCGACATCGAGGACAGCACGCCGTCGAATTTCTTGGCTTTCAAGGCCGGGATCATGCCGTCGAAATCGTTTTCCACCCACACGCACTTGGCTTTCAGGCGCTTACAGATTTCATTGCCCAGATCGATGTCGAAGCCCACCAACTGGCCATTGGGCGCTTTGGATTCAAACGGCGCGTAACTGGCGTCCACGCCGAAGCGGACTTCCTTCCAATCCTTGGCCCATGCTCCGATAGACGCGGTCATCAGACCCAGGGCCATCACAGCCAATGCTTTCTTCATTTGCTTCTCCTCATAGACTTCATCTACAGCCAACGGTGAAAACCCCGGGCCGACGGCCGGGCATAGGTATTTCACAAGATAAAGCGCTTGGGGCTTTTGCCCTCTAGATTTGCTCCAGCTCCGCAAGGGGCTGAGCGGTTCATGTTATATAAATAGAGCAATTTGTCTATACCGTCTCTCACGCCCGGATACCATGACGCGCCCAGCCAGCTCTTTGTCATGCCAAGCAACGCGATTAATGACTTTAGATTCCAGGGAGCGGCACAAACCTGCGCTTTATTGAGGAAAAAATACAACATCCAGGTGCCAACTCAAGTAACGCTTGGTATCCACGTACGAGAAAAGGAAGGGGAAGATGGGCGCAGGCAGAAACCGCATGCAAAAAGGCCAGTCGCTAGACTGGCCTTGTTGCTTGCCGTGAATGCCGACGCGCGGCGGGCTTGGACGGACTCTTATTCTTCGGTCGTATCCTGATGCATGGCCGCATCCGGCGTAATCACGGTTTGGCGCGCGGCGGCGGCTTGCTGCTGCGCCTCGTCCGCCAGCTTGCGCTGCTCGGCGCGCACCACGTCCAGGTAGGACATGATGGCGAAAGTCAGCTCGCGGGTGCCTTCGTGGTTCAGCGCGGAGATGCTGAATACACGCGGCGCCTTGATATCGAAGCCGAAACGGTCGTCCGGTTGCTCTTCCGGCCAGCCATAGGCTTTAAGGAAGGCGGACACCGTCAGCTCGCGCTCGTCCGGAGGCAGCATATCCACCTTGTTCAACACCAGCCAGCGCGGCTTACCGTGCAGCTCCTCGTCGTACTTCTTCAATTCCTCGACGATGGCGCGCGCCTCGCGCACCGGATCAACGTCCGGATCAAACGGAGCCACGTCCACCACGTGCAACAACAGGCCCGTGCGCTGCAAATGCTTGAGGAAGCGGTGACCCAAACCGGCGCCTTCCGCCGCGCCTTCAATCAGCCCCGGAATATCCGCGATCACAAAGCTGCGCGTATCGTCCATCCGCACCACGCCCAAGTTGGGATGCAGCGTGGTGAACGGATAATCCGCCACCTTGGGACGCGCCGCCGACACCGCGCGGATAAAGGTGGACTTGCCCGCGTTGGGCATGCCCAGCAGGCCCACGTCCGCCAGCACCTTCAGCTCCAGCTTCAAAGTGCGCTGCTCGCCCTGCTCGCCCGGCGTGCATTGGCGCGGCGCGCGGTTGGTGGAGGATTTGAAATGAATGTTGCCCAGGCCGCCCTTGCCGCCGCGCGCAATCATGATGCGCTGGCCGTGGTGGGTCAAGTCCGCCACCAACTCGCCCGTGTCGTGGTCGGTAATCACCGTGCCCACCGGCATCTTCAGTTCGATATCGTCGCCGCCCTTGCCGTAGCAATCGGCGCCGCGGCCGCGTTCGCCGTGTTCCGCCAGGTATTTTTTAACGAAACGGAACTCCACCAAAGTGTTGACGTTTTCATCCGCCACCGCGTACACGCTGCCACCCTTGCCGCCGTCGCCGCCGTCCGGGCCGCCGAAGGGAACGAACTTCTCTCGGCGGAAACTGGCCACGCCGTTGCCGCCGCGGCCCGCGAACACTTCAATGCGGGCTTCATCAATAAACTTCATGTTTTCAACCTCTGTCTGGCGAGGAGTCAGGGGTCAGGATTGACACGCTTCAACCCTCACGCCTTGCCCCTCGGTATAAAAAAAGCCCTATCGCAGGATAGGGCTTTCTCGGTCACTAGAAAGCGAAAAATTATTCGCCGTCTACGCCGGTGTACGGAACCACATTAACGATCTTGCGCTTCATTGCACCTTTGATGGTGAATTCAACGTAGCCGTCAACCTTGGCGAACAAGGTGTGATCCTTGCCCTGACCAACGTTCTCACCAGCATGGAAGCGGGTGCCGCGCTGACGCACGATGATGGAACCTGCCGGAATCAGTTCGCTGCCGTAAACCTTAACGCCCAAGCGTTTGGCTTCGGAGTCACGACCGTTGCGGGAGCTACCGCCTGCTTTTTTGTGTGCCATGACTGTTTATCCTTACTTCGAAATCGCGTCGATGCGGATTTCGGTGAAGTTTTGACGATGACCCTGATGTTTCTGGTAGTGCTTGCGACGACGCATCTTGAAGATGCGGATCTTGTCGCCACGACCGTGGGAAACAACGGTGGCCTTAACAGTGGCGCCGGCAATCATCGGGGCGCCTACAACAACCTGTTCACCGTCAGCAATCATCAGCACTTCTTCAAGTACGATCTGGCTGTCGACGTCTGCAGGTATCTGTTCTACTTTGAGTTTTTCACCAACGACAACTTTGTACTGCTTGCCGCCGGTTTTTATGACCGCATACATTCGCATGAGCTCCTGAATATAAAAATCTCGCCGCCTATCGCGGGAGAACGCGAAACTATACGGACAGACCGTCAAGTTGTCAATGATTTCATCGACTTAGTCCTAAGGAGTACGCGCCGTGGCGGCTGGAGGGGCTTTTCTGGTAACATTCTTGGCTTTGGCGTACCCATCTCAAATAACTGGTTGAAATCGTGTCCACCCCGCTTTTCCGTACACTGATAGCCGACGACATGCAGGCCGTAGACCGCGTCATCCGCGCCCGGCTGCACTCTGATGTCGTCCTGATCCGCCAGGTAGCGGAATACATCATTTCCGCCGGCGGCAAACGCCTGCGCCCGGTGCTGACGCTATTGTCCGGCCGCGCGCTGGGCCACGGCGGCGAACAATTGCACGAGCTGGCGGCGATGATCGAATTCATCCACACCGCCACCTTGCTGCACGACGACGTGGTGGACGAATCCGACCTGCGCCGCGGCCGCGAAACCGCCAACGCGCTGTTCGGCAACGCCGCCAGCGTGCTGGTGGGCGACTTCCTCTACACCCGCGCCTTCCAGATGATGGTGACCACCCGCAATATGGACATCCTGGCGGTGATGGCGGAAGCCACCAACATCATCGCCGAGGGCGAAGTGCTGCAGCTGCTCAACATCGGCAACACCGACGTCACCGAAGACGAATACCTGCGCGTGATCAAGTACAAGACCGCCAAGCTGTTTGAAGCCTCCGCCCGCGTGGGCGCGCTCAGCGCCGGCGCCAGCGCCGAGCAGGTGCAGGCGATGGCCGAATACGGCATGTACCTGGGCACCGCCTTCCAGATCATCGACGACGTGCTGGACTACAGCGGCGACGCCGACACCATAGGCAAAAGCCTGGGCGACGACCTGGCCGAAGGCAAGCCGACGCTGCCGCTGATCTACACCATGCGCAACGGCAATCCGGAAGCCTCCGCCACCGTGCGCGAGGCGCTGGAACACGCCAGCCGCGATCGTTTCCAGGACGTGCTGGCTGCGGTACAATCCTGCGGCGCGCTGGACTACGCCCGGGCCGAAGCGGTCAAGGTGGCCGAACAAGCAGTCGCCGCGCTGGCGCCGATTCCGGAATCGGACACCCGCCAGGCCTTGGTGGAATTGGCCCGTCTGTCGGTGGACCGCAGCGCCTGACCCAGCAGTTTCTCTAAGCGTCTCCGTAGTTAAATGGATATAACGGCCCCCTCCTAAGGGGCAGTTACAGGTTCGATTCCTGTCGGGGGCGCCACTTACACTTCCAAAGTAGTCCGATAAAGTCCACAAACCCGCGCCAAATAAGGATTTGCGGGTTTTTTTACGTCCAAAGTCGTCCAAACAGGTCCATTGAAAGCCGGGGGCACATGGGGGCATACTTGGGGGAATCACTAAAGGGGGCACATTTCGATGCCCCCAAATGCACCCGAGACCCCGCCCATGCCCCTGACCGATACTGCCTGCAAGACGGCCAAACCGAGAGAGGACGGCAAGCCACTTCGCCTGTCCGACGAAAAAGGCATGTACCTGGAAGTCATGCCCAACGGCTCCAAATACTGGCGGCTGAAGTACCGCTTCAACGCCAAGGAAAAGCGCCTGGCCCTCGGCGTCTACCCAGAGACCACGCTGAAGGAGGCACGTCAGAAACGAGACGATGCCCGTCGGCTGCTGGCCAATGGAGAAGACCCAGGCGAGCAGCGCAAGCTGGTAAAGATGCTGAAGCAGGCCGCGACGGCCAACACGTTTGAAGCCATCGCGCTGGAGTGGCATGAAAGAGAAAGCCACGAATGGTCCGCCGCCCACAGTGAGCGCGTTTTGTCGGCCATGAGGGCCCACATTTTCCCTTACATCGGCGACAGACCCATCAACGACATCCGCCCACTTGAATTGCTGGAGGTGCTGCGCAAGGTGGAAAGCGCCGGCAACATCGACACCACCAAACGCCTACGGCAACGCTGCTCAGCCGTCTTCCGCCTAGCCATCCTGACCGGCCGCAGCGACAGCGACCCGGCCGCACCGCTGACAGATGCTCTAAAGAGCCAGCAATCCACCCCGCGCAAGGCGCTGATGCGCGAGGACATCCCCAGCTTTCTGGAAGCTCTGGAGAAATACGACGGCAATCTGCAAACCAAGCTGATGATGAAGTTGATACTTCTGACCTTCACCCGCGTCGGAGAAATGGCTATGGCCCGATGGGAAGAGATCGACTTCGACAAGGCTCTGTGGACCATCCCTCCAGAGCATCGCAAGCTGCCTGAGAAATCCAAGAAAACCGCACCTCCGCATCTCGTACCGCTATCCAAGCAAGCCCTGGACGTGCTGCGCCAGCTTCACACCATCAGTGGCGGCCGCGAGCACATTTTTCCTAACCGCAACAGCCCTCGCCGGTCAATGTCTCCGGAAACCCTACGCCGTGCCCTTCACAGCATGGGCTTCAGGGGCAAAGCTGATGTCCACGGCTTCCGCTCGACAGCATCCACTATATTGAATGAAGAAGGTTACAACCCTGATGCCATTGAGCGTCAGTTATCACACATTGAAACAAACAAAGTACGAGCTGCTTACAATCGAGCAGAGTACTTTGAAGAGCGTAAAAAGATGATGCAATGGTGGGCAGAGTTTCTAGAAAAAATCCGCATTTAACACACATATAGTTCACCACACCGACACCAAAGCATTTCCAAAAATATAACTTCTAGAGCACAAATAAAACCTGAAACAACACGACACAGGAACCCCAAATGAAAAATGAAGACGCACAAAAAATACTTTGCGCACTTTGCCAGGAAGACAAACCACTAAGAAATTCACACGCGATACCAAATTCAATATTCAAAAAAATACTTAAGAAAAATCACGGAAAAGCCATTTCATTTAAAAGCGATAGCCACTCAAAAATTATTCAATCAAGTGATAGCTGGGCTAAAGAACAACTTTGCTATGATTGCGAACAACATCTAGCCAACAACTATGAAACCTATTCTATAGGTGCTTTTCGTGGACAGGGCATCAAAATCACCAAGGAAAGCGCATCAACCCTCCTCTCAGGAGTCAACACAAAAATCATTCAACTATATATTTTATCCATAATTTGGAGGGCATCTTTATCAGACCATCCGGCATATGCATCAACACACCTTGACAAAGGAAAAACGGAACTTCTACGCAACGCATTATTAAAAAAACAGCACTTACCCAGCCTTGATTTCACAATAAAAATCTCCAAGCTAATTGACACATCCCATAGCAATGGATTTTCTTCAAAAAACTTAAAAGACATGATTTTTTCACCATTTTCACGATACCCACCCCAAAGCAAACACCATTCAATCTGCCTAGTTTTTGAAGGTTTTTTTATAGAAACCTATACTCCAGGCCTCCTTCTCAAACAAAGAAGGGAAAAAGGATTTTTGAACACAAAAACCAAGCTTATTGAAATACCACACATCGAGATACTATCCATCCCCGAAATACTTTCCTCGTTACATAGTGGATTACAAAAACATCACAATGGACTTACAAACATCAGATAAATTCCCCTCCCTACCGAAAAGCAGCCTTCAATTACCAATCAAATAAACATCAATCGTCGGTAATCAGTACAAGCAACTCGCCAACTATACTATTCAATAAATTAAGCCATATGGCATTTCCAAAAACATCATGAGCCTTCAAACTCTTGTAGCTCATAGCTCTCCTCTGTTCCCAGCGCGCGCTATCGAAGCCCCGCCTCGCCCCCGCACTTCATGGGCCGCTAATCATGCAGCTGCATGAACCCGTGCCAGGCCCATGCCGTATGGCCTGGCGCACCCTTGTCCCCCCGCCCGGATTCATGCGTTTTCATGCACGCTATGCATGCAGTCGCCCTGTTCGCTGACCGCCCCCGCTTCGCGTTTTCCTGCTGTCCCCCGTTTCCTTGCCGCTGAGTCCGTCCTAGCCCGTCCACCGCCGTCCGATGCTGTTCCATGGCGGGCCATTTTGCGCCCGTGTTCCTGTTTTCCCGCCCGTCGTCAATAGCAAAATCCGCGTTTTTTGGGCGTTTCAAATTTTTTTGTTGTGTGGGAGCGCGGCACAACCCAACCCCAAAACCCCGTTTGTAATTTCCGCAATACTGCGTTCGCTGATCGGCGTATCCGATGCCATCCACTGATATCCACCTCCACTGACAAGGACGCTTCATGACCGCTGTTGCCGCTTCGCCCTCTTCTCAACCGCTGCGCTTTCTGCGCTTGCCGGAAGTCATCGCCACTTGCGGCCTGTCCCGCTCGTCGGTGTACGACGCCATCAAGCAGGGCCGTTTCCCGGCACCGGTGCCGCTGGGCGGCAAGAGCGTGGCCTGGCTGTCCTCTGAAATCGAGAGCTGGATGGCGGCACGCATCGCGGCCCGCCGCGCCTAACCCCGCAACTTCCCGGACTCAGACCATGCATATCCAGAACCCCACCACCCAAACCCGTCTCGCCGCCGCCGTGGCCGAGTTGGCCGAACGCCAGAGCGCTTTTGAGCACGCGCTCGACGCCTGGCAGCAGTTGACCAGCCAGACCACGCGCCGCGAGCACACCGCCGCCGCGCTGCGCATGGAGGCCGAGCAGGCGCGCAAGGACTGCCGCCAGGCGATGCGCTCGACCTTGGGCATTCCCACCAAGGCGGTGCGCGAGTTGAAGCACAAGGAGATGGCCAACCTGGAATTGGCCGAGGAAACGTTGAAGATCGCCGAGGAAGAGAAGCTTCAAGCCGAGATCCAGCATGAAGCGCTGTTCGAGCAGCGCAAGGCGCTGGCCGAGGCGCGCGACGCGCTGCAGCGCCAGTACTGGGACGCGGTACTCGACGACCACCTGCCCCAGTGGGGCGAGCAACTGCCGGTACTGACGCTGTTGCTGACCCAAGCGCCGCCGGCCTGCATCGAGCGCGTGTTCGGCTGCGCCGACTGGCACCGCGAAGAAGAGCAAGTCCAGGCCGTGCTCAAGCCCGGTGCGCTGCAGCAGACGCTGTGCCGCGCTTCGCCGGCGGCCCCAGACGACCTGCTCGCCCGCTTGAACCAGCCGCTGCCGCCGCTGGCCACCCCGCCACTACAGCAGCACAACGTGATTGCCCGACAGCGATACCAAGCCCAGCGTGACGCGCAGTACCAAGCCCTGATCAACCGCTAACTGAGACGAAACATGCAGAACCCCACCCGCCACGCACTGAACCAGTTCATCGACCGCTATTACCACGAGTTGGAGCAGTACCGCGCCCAGGACAGCCTGTACGCCACCCCCACACCCCAAGCGGCACAAGCCCGCCTCAACGCGCTGAAGGCGCGCAGCCGGCTGCTGTCCGCGATCAACCTGCTCGGCGTCTCCGAGATCCGCGGGCAGGCCAAGCACTTCGATATCGCCGGCACCTTGGCCGCCACCGTCGACACCCAGCGCCATGAACGCCAGCCGGCCGGCAAGACCTGGCGGCCGGCGCAGTACCACTGCCAGCAAACCAACTTCGACGCCGCCTTCAGTTACGACACGCTGGACGCCTGGTGGAGCGAGAGCCAGACCCCGGCCGGCTTTGAAGACCGCGCGCGGCAGGCGCTGGAACGCCGCATCCTGCTGGACCGCATCATGATCGGTTTCCACGGTCTGCAGCGCGCGCCGAACTCGAACCGAGAGACCCATCCGCTGTTGGAAGACGTCAATCTCGGCTGGCTGCAGCAGATCCGCGAGCAAGCGCCGCAACACTGGATCGAGGGCGCCCGCATCGGCGAGAGCGAACGCTTCCGCTCGCTGCATCGCCTGGTGCGCTATGCGCTCAAGCAACGGCTTGCGCCGGCGTGGCGCGATGATCCCGGCCTGGTTGTGCTGGTGGGCGCGGACTTGCTGCCGGATGCGGTCTGCGACGCGAATCCCCAGGACGACCTGGTGTTTCACAAACAGCGCCTGGGCGGGCTGCAGGCCGCCAGCGCCGCCTTCTTCCCCGGCGATAGCATCTTGATTACCCGGCTGGACAACCTGTCGCTGTACTTCAATCCACACGCCAGCCGCTACCACTACCACGAGGAGCCGTCGCTGAACCGGGTGGAGTTCTACCATTCCAGCCACGATGCCTACGTCATCGAAAACCTCGCCGCCTGCGTGCTGATTGACGCCGTTGAAATCGTCGACTGAAGGAGAGTGCAATATGGCCTTCCCTTGCCCCTTATGCGGCGCGGTGTCGCGGGTGCGGACCAGCCGCATGCTCAGCGCCGCGACCAAGGAGAATTACTACAACTGCAGCAACGATGACTGCTGCCACCAGTTCAAGACGCTGGAAGGCGAGCCGATCACCCTGGCCCAGCCCATCCACGGCGGCGCGCGGATTCCGCCGGAGCGGCTGCGCACCTTGCCGGGCCTGTCGCCCTCGCCTCGGCAAGCGCTGATCGTCACGCCCGGCCGCGTGCGTCATCGCGTCTTGGGCTAAGCGCCATGGCTCGCCGGCCGGCGGGCCATGTAGTCCCCCTGAAATTGACCTTGAATCGCGTCGGCTGAAATGGATTTAATTTACTTATTTACTATTGAATCGCTATCAGATTAGAACGACTCATAAAAATGCTACCGACTCCCCATTTAAATGGTCCCCAGCCGAGTTTAAGACCGCCCTCTTATCGCCCATGACTCAGTCCCACGCTTTAGAAATATCACCCCCGATGAACTGCGCGAACCTGATTGCCCACCCCCGCAAGCGAATTGACAAGCCCGCTCGATTGCTGCACCATCTTCACATCGCTTTCAAAACAGCGACCGGGCTTGGCGGCCCGAACACTATGGCGGACAGCCGCCTTTTTATTATCGCGGCTATTTTTACGTCCGTTAGAAACACCATTGGTGCGTCCATTTCTATGGCGGGCAGTGGTGGGGGCGTGCTTGCACGCGCCGGTTCCATAGTGCCGGTCCGCCAACCCTATCATCTGCCTGTCTCCCCGCTTGGCGGCGAGGAGTTGGGCTTAATCGCACACTATGGAGGCATCCATGCCTAAGCTTTCCCGCGTCTTATCTCGCTTTTTCCCCGCGTCCGTTATCCCTGTTTCCGTCTTACCCAACGAAGCCGAAGCCCGTGCGCTCGCCGCCTTGCTGGTCGCCCAGGGGCAACGCGCCTTGATTCATCGCACCGCCGCCGGTTTCGCCGTGGAGGTGCTGGCATGAACGCCCTCATTCTGTCCGCCGTCCATCACCAACTGGCCCAGCTGCAGCAGCTGGCCGACACCCCCGAACATGCCGCGCTGCGCGAGCCGCTGAGCCAACTGGCCAGCCTGTGCCGCCGCATCGAACACACCGTCAGCGCCGGCGTCTCGCGCCTGACGCGCACCGGCGACGGCCTGCAGGGCCTGGTCGAGCTGCTGGACTGCGCCGAGAACCAACCGCTGCCGGCGCAACGCCTGGCCGGGCTGCTGGCGCCGCTGCAGCAACAAGTCATCGACGCCAGCGCCGACATCGGCCAACTGCTCTAAGGACAAGACCATGACCGCAAGAATCCCTCTCCCGCGTACCGGGCGAGACGCCCCCGGCTTGTCTGGCGGCGCGCCGACCGCCCTGGGCCAATGGTTCGACCAGCTCAAGGAACAGATCGACTTGCACGACCTGGCGGCCCGGCTGGGCCTGAAGCGACAGGGCAAGGGCAACTATCACAGCCCGCATCACCCGGACCGCCAAGCGTCACTGTCGATCTTCGCCGACGGCCGCGGCTGGAAGGACTGGAGCGGCGACGCCGGCGGCAGTTGCATCGACTTGCTGCGCTACTGCCAACCGGAGCTGGACACGCCGTTGGCGGCCGCGCGCCTGCTGGGCGACTGGTACGGCCTGCCGCAACCGAAACCCGCGATGAAGGACAAGGCCGTGCCGGTGCGCAAGTCCACCCTCGACTACATTGGCGAACGCTGCCTGGCCCAAGCCGATGCGGCCATCGCCTACCTGACTGGCCGGGGCATTGAGGAAGCGGTGATCCGGCGCGCGCTGCGCTGCAAGACGCTGGGCTGGAACGATTGGCACAGCGCCAAGATCGCCGCCGGCGAAGTGGGCCACGGCGGCGCGGCCGTCGCCTTCCTGGTGCGCAGCGGCGGCCGGTTGGCGGCGGTGGATCTGCGCTATGTCGATCCGGCCTTGAACGGTGGCGTGAAGACCCAATGCCAAGGCGCGCGCGAGGGCCACGGCTGGTGCAGCGACCCGCAACGGCTGCAACGCGCCCGCCTGGTCTACTTGGTGGAAAGCCCAATCAATGCGCTGTCGGTGGAGAGTTGCACCCCGCCGGACGTGGCGGCGCTGGCGCTGCGCGGCGTCGGCAATGTCGACAGCCTCGATTGGACGGTGTTGCGTGGTAAGGCGGTGCGGGTGGCGCTGGACCATAGCGACCCGGTCAACCCGGCCAGCGGCGTGCGGCCGGGGCTGGCGGCGGCCTGGCGCTTGTCGGAGAAGCTGACGGCGGCGGACATCGGCCATCTGCTGGTGGACATGCAGGACTGGGACGAAGGCGAAGACCTCAACGACGTGTTGCGCCAGCACGGCGCGGACGGGCTGCGCGGCCGGCTGCGCAAGCTGGAGCCGTGGCTGTTGCCCGGCATGCCCGGCGGCGGCGAACGGCTGGAGGGCACGCGGCGGGTGCAACTGCCCGGCCATGACTGGGCGGTGTACTGGCGTTTCCGGGTGAAGGAGGACTTCACCCAATACGTCGACGAGTTCAAGACCGACGACGACGGCAACCGTTCCGAGACGCTGGGCGACCTGTGTTCCTTCCGTGTGGCCAGCCTGTCGCGGCTGCGCATTCAAAGCCATCTGGCCACCATCAGCGGCGCGGCCGACCATCAGCCGGAAACCGTGTTCGGCGTCAGCGCCCAGCTGGCGCGCCATGGCACGGTCTTGCATCGAGAGGTGGCCACCGACGACAAGCTGTACAACCTGGAATGGTGGAAAAGCCGCTTCGGCGCGATCTGGAAGCCGGCGCAGTTCCAGCGCCTGGTCAACCTGATGGAGCGGGCGGCCGACCTGGGCGCGCGCGACGTGGTCAACTTCGTCGGCCTGGCGTGGAAGGCCGGCGCGCTGACGGCGCAGGAGGGGCAGGACTGCTATTTCGTCGAGCCGCAGAAGCAATGCCTGTACTACAACCTGACCTTCCCGCGCGGCACGCCGCAACAGGCGCGCACCGTGATCCAAGCCTATCAGGACACCTTCCGCGACAATGCGGCCGCCATCCCCCTGGTGTGGGCCTTGGGCGCGCACCTCAAAACCCTGCTGGGCTTCTATCCGCACTTCCAGATGCAGGCCGAGAAGGGCTCAGGCAAATCCAAGCTGCTGGAAAGTCTGCAAACCACCCTGGCGTTTCAGGTGCTGTCCGGGCAGATGCTGAAGACCGACCACCGCCGCCGCGCCTCGGTGTCGTTCACCTCGCAGCCGGTGGGCTGGGATGAATTCTCCAAGCTGCCGAAAGCGGTGCTGTCCGACATCGACGCGCTGCTGCAGTCGACCTATCGTTTCGAGTTCACCCGCGTCGGGGCCAGCCTGACGCCCTACCTGATGTGCGCGCCGGTGCTGCTGGCCGGCGAGGAAGTGGACGTGCAGAGCCTACAGTCCAAGCTGTGTCGCAGCAGCCTGTCGGTGGCGCGACAAGGCGCGTTGATTCCGCATGATCTGCCGGCCTTCCCGCTGTGGCCGTGGCTGCAGTTTCTGGCCGACGTCGAGCCGGCCCGGCTGCGCGACCTGCACCGCCATTACCTGGACCTGTGCGAACGTCACAGCCGCGCGCCCACCGGCGACGCCACCGCGCGGCGGATGATGGAGAACTACGCCGCCCTGCTGTGCAGCTGGGCTTTGCTGTGCGAGTTCGCCGACCTCGACCCGCAGCAAGGCGGCTTCATCGAAGACCTGATGGCGGAGATGAACAGCCATATCGTCGACACCGACGGCAGCCGCCTGCCCTGGGTGTGGATCATGGAAATCCTGCTGTCCGAGCTGGAAGCGCGCCGCTTCGACTACCCGCACTGCTGGGACCGGGTCAAACTCCCTGACGGCCGCAGCGAGATGGCGCTGTTCCTCCGACCGAATCACGTCATGGACCATCTCTCCACCGCGCCGCATCTGCGCGCCAAGTTCGACGCGCTACCGGTGAAGACTGGCCGCATCTTCAAGCATCAGCTGCTGCAAAGCCCGGTGGTGCTGGCCGACGGCGTCGAGAAGACCATCCACGGCCGCCGCCAGGGCCATCTGACCGCGATCAGCCTGCCGCAACTGGAAAAGCTGGGCCTCTACGCCGCGCCGGACATCCAACCCTAACCCTACCCGCCCCCTCGACAGCCCGCCTTGTGTGGGCTGTCACGCATTCCCCCGCTCAAACTGCAAAATTGCGAAGCCTCATACACACCAAATATGACATTGACAATACAAAACCAGCGAGAACAGCCGGAAATCGCCGGTTTCCGCGCCATTGGGTAGGGGAGGATGTAAAAAAATTCCGTGGATTGACCCCGCTTCACGACCTAAGTCATTGATTGTTGAGAAGAACCTATCCACGGTTTGCCCTCCAGAATCCACGGTTTCCCCTCAAACTTCCACGGTTTGCCCCATTTCTTCCACATTGGGGTTTTAGCCTTTTACGGCCTCTAAGTACTTCTTCTTATTTTAAAAACAAAGAGATAGAGATAAAAAGCAATGAAAAGGGAAGACAAGGGCCATCCACGGTTTCAGCGCGCTGCTTAAAATTTAATCCACGGGTTTGCCAGCGGAAGTCGTGGAAATGGTGGATACGCCCTTCCCTTCATGGCATTGATTTTATTGAGGTTTATGCGACATCCACGGAATCGGGGGGTGAGGCCGTGGACAAACCGTGGATGAAAAGCCGTTACAGGACAACAACTTAGGGCCCAATCCACGGTTTCGGGGGGATTTTAGGTGTGTGTGCCTGGCTGAGTGGCAAGGAAGACGCGGTTTACAATCGACTGCTAATGGCCAGTTGCGATCAGTCGCTGTCGATTAATCGCCGACATTCAGACGGCCGCTCGACTCCAAAAGTAGTCGTAGTACGAAATCAAGCTTATCGGCCGAAGCAGACTGCCCGTAAGCTTTGTGGATGTGTCTATGGTTGTCAGGAAAGGTCAAAATTCTTGTAGGCATAATTTTCAACTGATAGAATCAGTTTCGGCTTATGGGCAGATTTTGGGTCGCGTATCGCGGCCAGTGACAACAATGTCCGATAGGATTGCCCTTGAAAATGACTTGTCGACGCTTCATAGTCCCTCGACAGATGCGTAGGAGTGCCCATAAGCCATCCCCCATCTTGAGCTTAATGCGACTCTATGAAGAAAATCGATTCCCTGCGAGCCATCAAAACAAAACCTGACCTTGCAGTCCTTCTTGGAGTTAAAGCCCAATTTCTTACGTATACATTATACGTATTAAAACCTTCCAGTCAGTACAAAACCTTTCAAATTAATAAAAAAAATGGTGGTACTCGAACAATATCAGCACCATTAGGTCACCTAAAGACTTTGCAATCAGCACTTTCTAATTTATTGCAAGATTGTGTCGAAGAAATTAACCATTCAAAGAATGTGGGTACTACGTTTCAGCCTACGCTAGCTCACGGCTTTATTCGCAAACGTTCGATTCTTACCAATGCGATGATGCATTTGCATAAGAAAAATGTTCTCAATGTGGATTTGAAGGATTTTTTCGATAGTTTTAATTTTGGGCGTGTTCGTGGTTTTTTCATACAAAATAATAACTTCAAATTAGATCCAAGCATTGCGACAGTAATTGCACAAATTGCTTGCCATGAGAATAAGCTTCCACAAGGCAGTCCTTGCTCTCCCGTCATTACCAACCTAATTACACATTCATTAGATATTAGATTGGCTTCTTTAGCCAAGGCTAACTCTTGCACCTACTCGCGCTACGCTGACGACATAACCTTCTCCACCAGGGAGAAGGTTTTCCCGTCACGACTGATGGTGGAAACGGAACAAGGATACATTCCTAGCAAGAGACTTAAGAGTGAAATACGACGCGCAGGTTTTGAATTAAACAAAAATAAGATACGAATCCAATATAAGGACTCGCGCCAAGAGGTTACCGGACTAGTTGTAAACCAAAAACCGAGCGTAAAAAGTGAATATTGGCGAACAGTAAAATCACAGTGTCATTCCCTCTTTAAAAGTGGGAAGTTCACCAAGACTATAAATGACACTGAAGTCCCTGGAAACATCTATGAGCTTGAAGGCCAGCTAAATTTCATTGACCAAGTTGATTACCACAATCGGCTTCGTCAAAAAAAACCATTAAATCCCGAGTATCAACTTGCTCAGCACGGAACCAGCACACGTAAATTATTGAACGGACGGGAGAAAACCTTTAGTCGTTTTCTATTCTATCGATGGTTTTATTCAAATAATCAACCAACCATTCTCTGCGAAGGCAAGACTGATAACGTTTATTTGAAGTCAGCCATTAGCCGGCTTGCGACATCCTTTCCAAATCTAGTCAAATCAAAAACCGCAACTGAACCATACAAACTGCTAGTATCTTTTTTTAATTACACTAAACGTACACGCTTTCTGCTTCAACTGTACGGTGGAACGTCATACCTTAAAGCCTTCATTTCCGAATACGACATTAATTTCAACTTTTACAACAAAGCTCCAACCCCAACCAATCCCGTAATTATCGTCCTAGATAATGACAGCGGTCTTACTGATATTGAAGCCTGGCTAATCAAGGCAAAATTAACACAACCACACCCAACAGCCATTAAGAAAGAAAAAAAAGAAATTAGAAAGGCCGAGTTTGTGCATGTAATGCACAACCTTTATGTGGTTTTTACTCCTATTGGCAATAAGGCAACAGAGTCGGCAATCGAGGATTTATTTAAAGAAGAAACTCTAAGGGAAGAACTCTCTGGTAAAAAGTTTAATAAGAATAACAATTACGATAAAGCGACAGAATATGGAAAAGAATACTTCGCTAAAAGAGTAGTCCTCGCAAAAAAGGCGTCAATCGATTTTTCAGGCTTCCATGAGTTACTTGAGCGTATCGAGAAATGTATTGATCACTATCATTCAATAACATGACATCAATTAGGACTTCTCTAGATTTAACTCATTCCGTCAGCTTTACCAAAGACTTACCGGCTAATGGTAGTAGCTGATGATGGTTCCACTCAATTAGCCGACAACGAAGCCGTGACCGAACGAAGGTCAGCAGTGGGCTCAAAGTTGCCGTTCAACGATGGCAAGGATTCTGCGCTGGGGGCATCGACGGGGGCACTTCGAAATTCAACAAACAAAAAAAATATTACATTTCAGTGATTTGAAATACCAATTCTACGCCTGTCGGGGCGCCACTTCTGCCTGCAAAGCAGATCACGCCACAAATCAAAAAGCCGCGTCCGGCAAACGGCGCGGCTTTTTTGCGTCCCGCTTGGCATGCGGATCAGGACGATGGCTGCGGGCAGCTCAGTTCGAAGCGGCATTAGGAACCTCCGCACAGCCAGATCGAAATTACGCCCATCATCAAAAATAGCGGAAGCGATTATTGTGTAGAAGTTCAGACCCCATCTGACAGTCTCCCGCTTTGTCCATGCCCAACTATCAGATCAAATTCAAATCGCCCACCCCACCCCCCGCCTTGCAATCCCGCGCCCGTGGATACAAACATAAAGCTGTACCACCCCATTGGCCGCACCAAGATGAAGCTTCTCTCCCACCTCTGGCCGCACAGTTTCCGGCTGCGGCTCAGCCTGCTGTTTGGCGGCCTGTTCCTGCTGGCCTCCTTGCTGGACGCCGCGCTGGAGCCGCAACTGAACCAGGGCCTGCTGCAAGACAAGGGCGAAGCGCTGCAAGCCACCGCGCGCGGCATCGCCAAATCCCTGGCCGCCGGCCTCAGCCAACGGCGGCGGGAACTGGCGCTGCACACGCAAACCCCGGTTTTCCTCAGCGCCCCGCTGGACAGCCCGGCGCTGCACAGCGGCCTGGAGCGGATCAGGCTGCACAACCCGGACTACGCCTGGCTGGGCGTGATAGCGCCGGATGGCCGCATCGTCTCCGCCAGCGGCGCTGCGCCGTCCCCCCGCATTGAATTCGCCGCCCCGCTGCATGACGAGGCCGGCAAGCTGCGCGGCGCGCTGGCCGCCCAAAGCTCCTGGGCCTGGGTGGCGAACTTGATCGCCGAACGCCTGCCGCGCAACAGCGCCGGGGAAGCGCCGCAAGTCTTCATCGTCAACCAGAACAACACCCCGCTGTTTCCGCCCGGCACGCCGGACCAAGCCGGCATGCCCACGCCGCTGAGCGGCCCCGGCTACCAACAGGGCGACTGGGCGGATGGCGAAACCTACCTCTACGCCGACGCCAAGATAGACGACGCCCCCGGCCCCGGCTGGCGCGTCATCGTCCGCCAAGCGCCGCCGCAAGCGCCGGCCACGCTCAGCCGGCTGCGCTCCGCGCTAAGCCTGCCCGGCTGGATCGTCACTCTGCTGCTAATGGCCGTGGTCTACCGGCTGGCCGCCGCCTTCTGCCGCCCGCTGGAAACCCTGGCCCACACCGCCCAGCGCGTCAGCGCCGGCGACGAACAGGCAGACTGGAGCCTGCGCAGCGGCGCCCGTGAACTGCAACAACTGGCCCAAGCCATGCAACAGATGACCGCCACCCTGCTGACGCGCCGCGGCGAACTGGCCGCCATCAACGCCAGCCTGGAACAAAAAGTGGAAGAGCGCACCGAAGCGCTGAGCGAAGCCAAGCGCCAACTGGAGGAAAGAGCGACGCAACTGGAACAACTGGCGCGCAGCGACGCGCTGACCGGCCTGGGCAACCGCATGGCCGCCGCGGAACGGCTGACGGCGGAATACCAACGCTTCCACCGCAGCCGCGCGCCCTACTCGGTGCTGCTGCTGGACGCCGACTACTTCAAGCGCGTCAACGACAGCCACGGCCATGCGGTGGGCGAGCAGGTGCTGCAACAGATCGCCGCCGCCCTGAACGGCGCGGCGCGCGCCACCGACTTTGCCGCCCGCTACGGCGGCGAGGAGTTTCTGCTGCTATTGCCGGACACCGACGCCGAAGGCGCGCTGGTGCTGGCCGAGCGGGTGCGCGCGGCGGTGTCCGCCGCCGCCAACACCGTGGCCGGCGTGGTCACCGTCAGCATAGGCGCGGCCACCGCGCGCGACGACGACGCCACCCACGAAACCATCGTTCAGCGCGCGGACGAGGCTTTGTATCGGGCCAAGGAGAATGGGCGGAATCGGGTCGAGGGGGCGGGGTGAGTTAGCGATTGGGGGGTTGCGGTAAGGTGGCTGATTGAGTGAGGGCTTGTTGGCCATGCGGCTGGGTATGCCTTTATGCTAGCGTGACTGCTATTGGCCAGAAGCAGACATTGTGGAAGTTTCTCCAAAGTAGCCGTAGGCAAGATATGCCTACAGAATGACAGACAGAAACGTATCTGGCACAATAACTATGTCATGTAATTTTACACGTATGACTGCCATATATTTTCGTAGATATTTCCTGGAGTCTTCTGATCGCCCATATCAGCAAGATATCCTGGTAGCTATGCCATCCAATATTTACAGTCCCCGAGCAGAATTATTCGACCATAATACCATTTATTTTATATTAGGCTCCACAAAAACAATATGCAAACATTCTTGATACCCATATATTTTGTCAAAATTGTTCTACTAATTCTTTTGATATTGTTAGTAAATCCATATGCTGATTGGGCGGTTGATTACATAATCTTACCCCTATATAAAAGTGGCCTCGATGACACATACCGAAAAGCAACTCAATATGCATTATCTGTAGTACCACCTATCATTGCCCTCGTTATTGATCGACTGTATGAGCGTTGGTACAGGAAACGCCAAGATAAATACAGCAACATTCGAAATCAACTCAATCAAATACAAGCAGCCAAACAGGCACTGCTTAGCTCAACTCAGTTTCTTGAGCAGATTTCAGAGACAATCGAAAGGAGCGAAAAACGACAGGCCGAATTGGAGGCACAAGTCGAAGCACTCCAGTCTGCATCGAAAGAAAGTACCGAAGATCTACGAAAGAAGCTTGATGCAATTTCTCTTGTAAGTCGCAGACAGGAATATTGGCGAACGGGATTTGCATTTGCATCGGGAGTTGCATCATCACTTGTAGCCTCGGGAATATGGACCATCTTGCAAAAATGACCATGCGCTTTTTGACAGTGATGTCCAATCCTTCGGCCTACCGGACGCTGTGCGATAAATCCGCACAACGCCGGTGACTTCCATCTTAGCCACTTACGGAGTATTCATGACTGTTGCGATTGCTTCACTGCTATCAATTTTTGGTGTCGTCATCGGTGCGTTCTTGCAGAATTACCTTGCTCGACAGAATAATGAGGTAAAGCAGCTTCTCGAATCTCGTAACCAAGCTTATATTGATTTCTTTGAGGCCATTTCTCTTGTGGCTTCGGCTCAACGCCTTGGAAAAAGAGAACAGGAGTTAGAGCAGCTTGCTAAGCTTACTCACGCAAAAGCGCGCATCTGCATGTTCGGTGAAGAGCACGTTGTCAAACGGCTCGCAGTTTTCTGGGAGGCTGGCGCAACGCTCGAAACCGAGTCGGAGATTCTTGCATTTACGCGTTTTACTCTTGATATACGCAAGTCTCTCGGACTAAAGGACAAGGAATTTATTAGTGCAGAAGTTTCGCAACTTTTATTTTCCATAAAACCACCATACAGCTAACCAATTATTTCTCCGGGCCTGCGCGCCAAAGCACGCAACCCAGTTACTTTTACGTTCCCAAACATCCGCCCCCAATTATCCAGGCACCACATAGGGTCGTAAACCGCCACACCCACACCTCAACTTTACCGTTTATTTCGGCCAAAAACCAGGCCCACAACCAAGTAGAGCGCCCTATTCAATAATCATATTTATTGTCAAAAAAAACCTCTACTTGACTCAAAAACTATCACACTGCATATCTGTTTAGAAAAAAAGCCCCAAACACTTTGCAGCAAGGTCATAAAATCAACACCTAATTTTTAATACCGGCTACATATAGTTGCCAACCACGCCACTTATGCTTACAGCTCCTTAACAGGCATCCCAAAATTGAGTGCAGCCTCAAGCACTTCCTTAGCCAACAAATCATCTTCAATGATCAAGGCACGCTTTGTCTGCTCATTAAATAGGTGATAAACCGGCCCATCCTGAACAAGCTCCTGCACCGCCAAGCCTTTTTCTCTACAAGCAGCCACGATGCGGCGTCCTTCTCTGCTCTCGAAGCTACCCAAATCTACAAGAGCCTTCCCCCGTAAGCGAGACATCACCGCGGTTGCTGACAGCAAGGAATATTCTGGCAGCACTGATCTTATGGCTTTGATATCTTGCACAGAAGGCCCCTCTCTTGAAAAGACAAGAGAAAGAGCAAGCTCCTGTTTTCGAACGCAGATCACCACCCAACCAGGAGCTGTTCCATCCCATAGATATTCATACTGCTTCATGCCCCCCCCTTATCCCTTTGAAATAACAAGCCCAGCTTTCCTTCAATAATCATTGTGAGCGGAGAAATCGGAGTCTCTCGCTAAGCTAGCTTTTAGCACCCTCATCCGAACCATCATTCATATGGTCCAACAGTTTTTTCTGAGCCGAAGGCTGAACAATGCATACACCCTCCATAACATGGCCATTAAATCACAACCCATAAGCAATAGCCGAATGAAAGACCGCTAATTTTACCGCCATGGATAGATGTGTCGTTGCCCTCATAATGCTAAAGGTACTGCAATACTCAAAACTTGGTCTGAGAGACACGACCTAAATTGAATCCCCCACCCTTGACGCCCCCTCCCAGCCTGTTTAGGCTTGGTTCCGCGCCGTGCTCAATCACACAGCGCAGGGCTGGCAAGCCCAAACTAGCTTCTCCCGCAGACACAACGGTCCGCTTTGGCACCGTTACGTCTGTTGCCACGCCGTACCCATTCGGGGCGGGCCGTGGCAGGGAACCCGTTAGGGTTGCCGGTTCTTTGGAAGAAGCTAGCCGGTCTTGCCACCTTGTCATGTGCCTGCCCCAGCCTCGCCTGGGCAGGTTTCCACAGATGACATGGAGACCGTGATGACCTTCTCTACCTTTCCCCCCGCCATGCCGCCGCCCGCCTGTCCTCACTGCGCAGGCCAAACTGTCGCACCCGCCGCTGTACCGGTGATGGAGCAGCTGCACCAC